>JANWKI010000062.1 GCA_025451455.1 Ignavibacteria bacterium | reverse complement strand
TTGAAGAAAAAAATAATATCAAAAGTACCGTGTATTTCATTTCTATATTTACTGAACAAGGGGAGTGCCCTATGTTATATTTAAAACTGATTTAGCCGGAACAACCTTATTCACTATTTTACAGCTGTAAACATAAAACGCGATAATCTCCTTTCTGCGGAAAGAGTATGTACCATTTTAAAAAATGACTGCAGCCCGTTAAAATTATCTGAATCTTCTATCTTCAGCAGATCATCCCTTCTATTTTCCCGGGCATTATACCATTTCAGGGAAACTAAAGCCATATTACCAGTCACATCTTTTGATATTATTTTACTGAATCCGGCTTCATTCAATAGCAGTTCATTTTCACCAACCGGTACAATAAGGAAAAATCCGATTGAAGTTCTTATTGCTATTTCTTCATTGGTTACAATCCCTGTAATTACCATCGGGTCGGTAAAAAGCAAAACACCGCCATGTTTGAGCACTCTATTGAATTCCTTCAACACTGAATTTCTGGACTTCAAGTGATTAATTGAATCAATTGATATGATTGCATCAAATGTTCCATCCGGAAAAGGCAAAGGCAAAGAAGCATCAGCTAACCGGAAATCAAGTTGTTCAGTAAGTCCGTTTTCTTCAGCCATTTGTTTAGCACTCGTTACTCCGTTTTCATTGATATCTATCCCGGTTAGATGACAAGCGGTTTCCTTTACCATAAAAACAGCGGGACCGCCGGAACCTGCAGCTATTTCAAGAATTTTTTTACCGGGAGATAATTTCAGAAGTGAGATAAAGGATCTGTATTCATCAGCAGTAAGCCAGCTGTTTTGCCCAAAATCTTCTCCATAAGTATCTTTTCTGATATCCCTGTAAACAGCTTCGGTAAAATTTCTATAGGTGTTATAAAATAGTTCGACTTTTGATTTCATGTCAAGTTGGTTTGGTAATGAAAGATACAGATACTAAGATACTTCAAATTACGCATTGCGGAAATCTTTTACAATGAAATATTTATCCGAATAACTCACCCTGATCTTCATTAATATGGGGAACACGGAAAAGATCGGTTCTGAGTTTAATTTTTTCCTTATTCAAACCATATTTTTTGCAGCAAGCCTTAAAGAGCTGATGGATATGCTCTGCGTATTTGCCTTCACCCTTCATTCTTTTGCCAAACTCAGCGCTTGAAAGCTCTCCGCCCCTGACATCCCTTATACGGTTCAGTATCTTTGATGCCTTTTCAGGATAATTCCTCTCAAGCCATTCCAGAAACAAATCCTTAACAGAATAGGGGAGCCTTAAGATAGTCCTGCCTGCAAATTTTGCCCCATTTGATGCAGCTGCTTCGAGGATTGCGGGAATTTCCTCGTCAGTTAAACCCGGAATTATCGGTGCAACGTTAACTCCGGTGGGAATACCCGCCAATGCAAGTTTCTGAATAATCTCAAGCCGTTTTTGAGGAACGGAAGTCCTCGGCTCAAGCTTTCTTGAGAGCTCACGTTTGAGTGTTGTTACAGATATGACAACTGAAACAAGGTTTAGTTCTGCAAGCTGTTTTAAGATATCAATATCTTTAAGTATGAGTGCGTTTTTGGTTATTACTGCTACGGGATTGCGGAATTTGAGGAAAACTTCAAGGCATGAACGGGTGATGTTCAGGGTTCTCTCTACAGGCTGGTAACAATCGGTGTTGCCTGAAAACATAATTGACTGCGGTACCCAGCTTTTTTTGCGGAATGCCTCTTCAAGTAATTCGGCGGCATCACGCTTGACCATTATCTTGGTTTCAAAATCCAAACCTGCGGAAAAGCCAAGGTATTCGTGCGATGGACGGGCATAGCAGTAAATACAGCCATGCTCGCATCCGCGGTATGGATTAATGCTGTAATCAAACCCAAGGTCGGGGGAGTCATTTTTTGCAAGTATTGACTTACTTGTGTCATTAAAGAACTCAGTTTTAATTGATTTTGTATCTTCAATGTCACCAAAATACTCTTCAAGTGATGCGTCTTTGTAGTCAACGTAAAACTGCTCAAACCTGTTCTGAGTATTGAGCCCCGCACCCCGTGATTTTAAGTCAAGATGTTTCATTATACAATTTAATACATAAAATATAATAAACCACTTTGTGATGCGTATCGTTGCATGATACTAATGAAGTTATTGAATTTGGGATTGATAGAAATACTTAGAAAATGCATATTTGTGGGCATCCTTAGCTCAGTTGGTAGAGCAAATGACTCTTAATCATTAGGCCTGGGGTTCGAGCCCCCAAGGATGCACTCAAAACAAGCCTCTTTAAGTCATTATACTTAAAGGGGTTTTCTGTTTGTGGATAAACCAAACGTTGCTGCTTAAACTGAATAAGAAATCCCCCTAAATCCCCCTTCTGCGTTTTGTGCAGTCCCGTGATTCTGCTTAGCGGGATCAAGGGGGACTTGAATTTACTTGATTAGAAGCATTTTTCTTGTTTGTACAAATCCCTCTGCCTCAAGCCTGTAATAATACACTCCGCTTGCATAACCGCCTGCATCCCACTTATATTCATAAACTCCGGGCTGTAAATGGTGGTTTGCCGCAGTTGAGATAAATTTACCCAGATTATCAAATATCTGAAGCCTTACGTTAGCGGATTTTCCAATTGCAGGCGGGACTGAAAAGCGTATTACGGTTGAGGGATTGAACGGGTTAGGGAAATTCTGATCAAGTTTATAAGCTTTCGGAATCTCATTCCCGATCGTTGTAATACCAATGGGGTTACCGAATACAAAAATCGCATAAACAGGTATATGATCTGAGGAATAATGTATTGCATCTGCAACAGAATCAGGAACGGCAGTATTTGGCCTCTTGTTAATTGAATCATTAAAGTGATTGCCGTCATTGCCGTAAGGAGTGAGTGAGTTTGCAGTATAAACAATCCTTCCGTTAATGCTGACAGATGGCGAAAAAAGTATGAGGTCAAACCTGTCATCCATACCGCCTGTTGCACCGCCGCCAAATGCACGCACTCTGGGTGACTGAGTGTGGTATTGCCTGTAAATAATATTATTCCATGTACCGGTCATATTCGGTATCGGGTCTAAGAAATGCCCGGTATTGTTTATGTTTACCTGCAAAAATTTAATGTATGCCGGTTCAGTTGACCCGTATATATTGCAATCACCAACTACAATATATGAAGCACCTGCCGGAAGACTATTGGTAACTTTCCTCAGGCTGTCAACTTCCCGTGCTCTTTGCTGTTCATTTGCTGAACCGGTGCTGGCTTTTAAATGAACGGAGTAAATCCTGAGTGTATCCATCGGGTAATTGACATGTATTATTTTGAATTCAGTAATATCTCTTAATTCAGTATGGATCGGGGTATTGCTTATGAAAATAAATTTTGATGTTCTGAAGAAAATTCCGTTATCGGAATCCGGCCCGTCAATAAATGTACCTGCTGAAAATGTATTGCCTGCCGCATTCATTACATTGGATAAGAAACCGTTCATTCCCGACTGGCTGGTCATTTCCTGAACGACAAGTATATCCGGGTTTGAATTGCGGATAACTGTCCTGTAATAAGAATGCCTTGTTGTTGTATCGGTTCCCGGATAGTTAAGCAGATTGTACGTCATTATTTTAACGCTTTCCTGAGAAACAATGCCTGCATTCAGAAGAAGCATCATTAACAGCAGTATTTTCTTTAAATTGTTCATTTTACCCTTTCAAACATGAAATATAAAATACGATAATTACTGTTTATTTGCTATGAGTCATTTATTGGTTAAGAATCGTGGTAGGGTATTTTGAATTAGGAAATTAGTTTATAAGGAGATTATGGTTTTAGTGAATCAAGGATGAATCGAATCCCGTAAAAAAACTCCATACCTTAAGCCTTTGGTACTTACCTTAACTTTGTCAAAACCGAATTTTTTCATAAAACACTTTAGGATTAAAATTCCGGGAATAACTATATCAGCTCTGCCGGTCATGTAGTTTCCCATTAAGTAAAGGTCTCCAAGCGTCATAACGGTGAGCCTTTTCAGTATATCTTCAATTTCTTCAATTGTTATTATAAGGTTATCAACTTTATCTGCCTCAAAAGAACTGTGCCCGAGCTTTATTGTCCCCAGAGTTGTAATTGTGCCTGCAACTCCGATGAGTATTGAATCCTTAACATCAAAATCAATTTCACTTAAATGCTCATTAATAAATTCTTCAGCGAGCGCTATGTTGCGTGCATCCGGAGGGTGAGAGTTAAGAAATTTTTCGTTTAACCTGACCGAACCGATGTTCAGGCTCTTTCCGGTTATCGGAAAATTGTTTATTGAATTATTGTTTATTGAAAATTGTTTTATTGCACCTGTTGTTACTTCAGTACTGCCCCCGCCTATATCAATTGTAGTAATTTTATTTTCATTGCCGGTGAGCTTGTCATAGATACCCCCGATAAATGTCCATTTTGCTTCGTCATTGCCGGAGAGAATTTCTATCTCAATCCCAGTGCCTTTTTTGACTTCCTCAATAAATTCATTCCTGTTATGCGCATCCCTGATGAAGCTTGTTGCAGTAACGGAAATTTCTTTTGAATCATACTGAGAGCTTATTTTTTTATATTCATTTAATATTTCAATTGCTTTATCAACTGATTCATGCAGTATATTCCTGTTTGCATCAACGCCTTTGCCAAGCCGCGGCAGGCGCTGAATATCAAGAACGGTTTTTATGCTCGATTTTGAGGTATCAAGTTCTGCAATAAGCATCAAAATAGTGTTTGTGCCTATATCTATAACAGTTCTTCTCATTGGGTTTTTTTAGAAAAAAAGGAGAGCCATTCAGCTTTTTGGTTTACATTTATTACATCAAATCCATTTGACCTCAGTTCACTCATCAATTCTTCTTTTTCCTGAACCAGGATACCTGTAATAAAGAGTTTGCCGTCAGGCTTTAGTTTATTGTACATTAAATCCAGGTTCGGGATAATAACATTGCTTGTAATATTGGCGCAAATTACTTCAAAATCTTTTTCGTCAATTTCCTGAAGGTCAGCTTTATAGATCAATATTTTATCAGAAACATTATTTGTTTCGGTATAATCGATTGCATTTTCAATTGAATCACTGTCAATTTCTATTGCAATAGCTTTTTCCATTCCAAGCTTTACGGCAGCAATTGCAAGTATTGCCGTCCCGCAGCCGAAATCCAGCATGCTCTTATCACCGGGCTCAATATATTCGCACATATCCTCCAGTATAAGCTGTGTTGTTTCGTTATGACCCGTGCCAAATGACATTTTGGGATCTATTTCAATAAGGATGTTTGCTCTGGTTATATCCAGAAAGTTTTTTTTCCATGAGGGGTATACTACAATTTTATCTTTAATATAAATAGGTTCAATGGTTTTTTCCCATTCTTTATTCCAGTCCTTATCATCAAATATTCCTAAATGAATATTTTCGGGGGCTATTTTATCTATCTCTATCAGGTCCATTTTGATCTTTTCTGCAATAGGGGAATTTTCTTCAGTAAGGGATATCCTGATAATACCGTTATCTTCGAGTATGGTTGTTATGCCTTCAAGATAAAGCCTGTTATAAATTGTATCATAATTAGTTTCGTTAAAGGCTATTTCAAGCTCTATGTATGAATGTTTCATTAAAAGCTTTTAGCTGTAAATCCTTCCCAGCGCTGCATCGAGAGTATTTCTCATCAGCATTGCTATGGTCATCGGACCGACACCTCCGGGAACCGGAGTTATCAGTGAAGCTTTTGGATAACATTCATCAAAATCCACATCTCCGGAAATCCTGTAACCTTTTTTAGAAGAAGGGTCTTCAATCCTGTTTATGCCTACATCAATTATTACTGCACCAACTTTTATCATATCGCCTTTTAAAAAACCGGGCTTGCCGATGGCTGCAATGATAATATCGGCTCTTTTTGTGTGGTCTGCAATGTTTTTGGTTGCGCTGTGGCAAATGGTTACGGTTGAATTTGCCCCCTTTGCTTTTTGAAGCATTATATTTGCTATCGGTTTGCCTACAATATTGCTTCTTCCTATTACAACGGTGTTTTTGCCGCTGGTTTCAACCTTATATCTCAAAAGCAATTCATGTATTCCGGCAGGTGTGCATGGGATGTAGCATTTTTCACCGGCCATAAGCCTGCCTGAGTTAACAGGGTGAAAGCCGTCAACATCCTTTTTATAATCAACTGCTTCAAGAATATTCTTTTCATTAATATGTTTCGGAAGGGGAAGCTGTATCAATATGCCGTGAATCCGCACATCGTTATTATATTTACTTATCAATGCAAGCAGTTCATTTTCGGGAATTGAAGCAGGCTGAATATCTATCACTGAATAATAACCCAGCTCTTTGCACTTTTTTTCTTTCATCTTCACGTATATTTCTGAAGCAGGATTCGAGCCAACCAATATCAATGCAAGCCCCGGGGTAATGCTTAAAAAACTAAGCTCATTTTTTATTTCTTCTGTTATAAGGCCTGAAACCAGTTTACCGTCAATTATTTTTTCATCCATTCGTGCAGAGTCCTATGATCTAAGATGTTTATCCAAAAATGAACAGATCTTTCCCCAGACAATTATCTGGTTTGATACCTTCGAAAACCCATGGCCCTCATCTTCAAGAACCATATAATCAACTTCTTTGTTTTGTGCTCTCAGTCTTTCAACTATTTGATCTGATTCCCCCTGTGCAACCCTGGGATCATTCTTTCCCTGAACGATAAATAACGGGCACTTTATATTATCCACAAAATTAACAGGTGATCTTTCGGTGAGAAGTTCTTTATCAATAACTGGATCACCGACAAGCTCAACTACACCGGGTTTCCAGTGTTCCGGTATAGAGTTCTGGAAAGTTAATAGGTTTGAGGGCCCGAAAATATCTATTGCACATTTCCAAAGGTCAGGAGCTTTGGTAATGCAGGTCAGAGTCATAAATCCGCCAAAGCTTCCTCCCACAACTGCGATCTTTGATCTATCGGCATAACCGGAGTTAACCAGGTATTCATGTGCTCCTAGCACATCTTTGAATTCAGCGCCGCCCCAGTCTTTATATATCATGCGCTGGAAAGTCTTTCCGTATCCAGTGCTTCCCCTGAAATTAGGCGCTATGACCACATAACCGTAATTTGTCATTATCTGGAAGAATTTGTGAAAGAGAACTTTTTCCTGCCATTCCGGTCCGCCGTGCGGCCATAAAATTGCGGGATTGGTTCCGTCTTTTTTACAGCCTTTTGGTAAATATAAAAATCCGGATATTTCAAGTCCGTCAAAACTGTTATATTTTATTTCATTTGGAATGACAAAATCTTTTTTTGGAATTCCGCCAATCATTGAAAAAGTGATCTGCCTGATCTTTTCTTTTTTAATATCATAAACATAAATATCATTCGGGTTTTGGGGAGAGTCAAAAATAATAATTATCTTTTTTTCATCGGGGGTGAATTCAAAACCCAGGCAGTTTCCTTTCGGAAGCTTCAGTATCCTGGTTTTGCCTGTTTTATTATTATGCAGCTTAAGCTTTGCCTCACCGTTTTCATTGGTTGAATACAGAAGATATTTTTCTGATCTTGAAAAAATAAAACCGGTAATATCCCATTTATCCAGTATATGCCACCCGATCTCACCGCTTTTGACTTTGTAAAATGCAATTGCTGTGAATTCACTTTCATAGTCCGATAAAAAATAAACTGTATCAGCTTTCCTGCTGAAAGTGCAGTTCATATTCTTCATGCTGCCTTTGTGTTCGGTAATATTTAACAGTGATTTCGAAGTTGTGTCGTAGATCAATATATCCTGATCGCTGTTGCTGTAAAATTTTTGATATAAAACATATCTTTCATTCCTGCTCCATCCTGAAGAAACAAACGGATGAACATCGTTGCACTCCAAAATACATTCTTCTGTTTTTGTTTCGATATTGAGAATGTACGTATCAAAAAACCTGGGGTCCCTTTTGTTGGATGAAAATAATATCTTGTCACCTTTTTTGTTCCAGGTGCAGAACTGAATCTGTGCGCCATTATGAGAGGAAGTCAAAGGTACAACATCTCCTCCTTTATCAGAAACAAGGAATAGCTGGTGATTTTCGTCTCCATTAATATCTGACTGAAAAATTATCTCATTTTTGTGGGGTGAGTAGTGCACAGCCGAAACTGCATTTTCCTGAATTGTGATCTGTGAAGACCATCCTCCTTCTATAGGTATTGTCCATATATTTGGAAGCCCATTAGTATTTGTAATGTAAGATATTGTCTTTCCATTTGGTGAAATACTAAATCCGGTAATTGCTCTTATTGCGAAAAATTGGGATATCCTGTACCTTTTTGCAGGGGAACTTGAACTAATTTTCTTTTCCTTAATTTTAGCAGACATTTTTCAGAATTTTAGTTGAGAATAAGCACAAAGATAACATTTAATTACTTTATATTTTATCCATAAAAGTATGGTTTTCATTGTTCAAAAAGCGTTTTTATTGAGAAAATATATAGCTAAATTTGCCTGAAATCATTGATGAATAAGTACTCAAATTTGGAAAATCTCGCGTTATTTAATGAAGCTGTTGATGAAACAGGAGCCAGAGAAAGGGCTGCCTCAATTGCCTCGAGAAGCATTAAGAAGGAAAGCAAAGTTGAAGCCATAAAAATGGCTGTTTCTATGATAGATCTTACTACACTTGAAGGAAAAGACTCTGAAGGAAAAATAAGTGCTATGTGCCGAAAAGCTATGAAGCCAATGGATGAAAGTGAAGAAATACCGCATGTTGCAGCCGTTTGTGTGTATCCAAACCTTATCAAAACCGCCAAAAGTGTTCTTACGGGAAGCGGCGTTAAAGTTGCTTCTGTTGCAACATCCTTTCCTTCCGGACAGTCACCATTAATGCTGAAAGTTGAAGAAGTAAAGAGAGTTGTTTCTCTGGGCGCAGATGAAGTGGATATGGTTATCAGCAGAGGGGAATTCCTCGAAGGAAACTTCAAGTTTACGTTCAATGAAGTGAAGGAAATTAAACGGGCTTGCGGAGAAGCACATTTAAAAGTAATATTGGAGACCGGTGAGCTGGAAACTTACGATAATGTAAGAAAAGCTAGCATTATTGCAATGCTTGCGGGCGCAGATTTTATCAAAACCTCAACCGGTAAAGTGCAGCCGGCAGCAACTCTGCCTGTAACATTGGTCATGCTCGAAGCCATCCGTGATTTTTACAACGAGACAGGAAAAATGGTAGGAATGAAGCCTGCAGGTGGTATAAGAACTACAAAAGATGCAATTTCATATCTTTGCCTTGTGAAAGAAACTCTTGGCGACGCATGGCTTACCCCTGACTTATTCAGGATCGGCGCATCAACTTTACTTAACGACCTCCTGATGCAATTTAAAAAACAGGAGACAGGGGTTTATCAATCAGCTGACTATTTTACCAATGATTAAAAAAAAATTATGAAACCTAAATTTGCGTCAGCGTTCTTATTTTTAATCATATATTCAAGTTTGACATTTTCTCAATGGACAGAAATTAATACAGGATTTAATGCTTACTTAAGATCAGTTTCTGCAATTGACGATAATAATGTCTGGGTATGCGGCGGAATACCTCCCATTATCCTAAGAACATCAAACGGAGGACTAAACTGGATTAATGCAACCGGTTCCGGTATTCATTCATCCGTTGCTGTAACAACTATTTTTGCCTTGGATAATCAAATTGTACTTGTTTCCGGCTATACAGGGAATGGATTTAACAGGGGATTTGATTCTGCTTATGTTTTTAAAACTATAAATGGCGGCTCAAGCTGGTCTAATGTTTTTTCGCAGGATGGCGGATTCGTAAACGGAATATGGATGAAAAACTCCAATGAAGGTATTTTTATCGGCGACCCGGTAGTTAATAATTATTTTACAATTCAGAAAACATCGAACGGCGGTTTAAACTGGTATTCAGGCGGTTCAATTCTGGGTACTTCTGGTGAGGCCGGTCAGATAAACAGTCTTGCAGTATTTGGTGATAATGTTTGGTTTGGCTCTAACACAAACGCTAAGTTATACTATTCTTCGAATTTTGGAAATTCATGGAATATTCAAAATCCTCCTGGTTTTGTTGGCGGGGTGACTAGTATATATTTTGCGAATTCCTCTACAGGTATGTGTGGTGGGTATGGTTCGTTAGCAATAACAACAAATGGCGGTGTAAACTGGAATGCTGTGACATTTCCAAGTACTGGGTATGTAAATGGTTTAGCAGGAAACGGCAACTGGTGGATAAACACAAAATACGGCAGAAGCGTATATATAACTTCGAATAGCGGCACTAACTGGACTTTGGAATACCAGATACCTGACAGTTCATTGAGAAACCATATGAGCAAGTCCAGAAACGGTAATTTATTATGGGATGTTCGCTCATTTGGAAAAGTGGGAAAGAGAAATACGCCCCTTTCAGTTTCTCAAATCAGCAGCCAGGTGCCGCTGGTTTGTAATCTTGAGCAGAATTATCCTAATCCATTTAACCCGGAAACTAAGATAAGATTTGATGTAATCGCAGCAGGGCTGGTAAAACTTTCAGTTTATGACATAAACGGCAAACTAATATCTGTACTAACAGAAGAAGATCTTGAGTCCGGTAAATATGAAGTAACATTTTATTCAGATAATTTGGCAACAGGTGTTTATTTTTACAAATTGCAGTCAGGGAATTTCTCTTCCTTTAAGAAAATGATTATTGTAAAATAATTTACATATTGAAATAACATAAATTATTACTGAGATAATATTTCTAATAACTAAAAACGGGAAATTAAAATGCCGGAAATATCAGAATACAAAGGAAACAAACTTATTTGCCTGAACCCCGGTTCAAAGTTTACATTTTCATTCGGGCTCGCCAAAGCAAAGATGATCATTGAGAATCTTGATTCAATAAAAAAATTCATTGAAACAAACGGTGAAAGCTGCGGCGAACCGTCAGAAGGCGGAGCAGGAAGTGAATCAGGAAGCAAAGATCCTTTTTAGCCGGATTAAATGACATTTCATTCAAAAGCGGATTCAATCAGCAAAGTACGCCATTCTTCCGGCGGAAACGGTAAGATTTCTAACGGCTCTAAGAAGTCCGTTTGGGAGTATTCCGCTTCCACAGAGGCTATAGATCATATTCATCTTGAGGATAAGTATGATCTTTTCATCGGAGGTAAACGGGTAAAAACAAAGAAATATTTTTCCACGATCAATCCTTCAAATGAAGAGAAAATTTCCGAAGTCGCAAATGCATCGGGTGATGATGTAAACATGGCGGTTCTATCTGCAAAAAAGGCTTATGATAAAGTATGGAGCAAAATTAGTCCTAGGGAAAGAGCGAAATATATTTTCCGTATTGCCCGTATTATGCAGGAAAAGGCAAGGGAGTTTGCTGTAATTGAATCCATGGACGGCGGAAAGCCTATCAAAGAATCAAAGAGTGTAGATATCCCGCTGGCTATTGCTCATTTCTTTTATTATGCCGGCTGGGCTGATAAGCTGAATTATGCTTTTCCGGGTTACAAGTTTGCAGGAAAAGATCAGCATCCTCCTTCGATAGGGGTTGTTGGACAGATAATACCATGGAATTTTCCGTTACTTATGGCAGCATGGAAAATTGCCCCTGCTTTGGCTTGCGGAAACACTGTTGTTATAAAGTCAGCTGAGACTACTCCGCTTACATTATATAAACTTGCCGAAGTAATCGAAGAAGCAGGGCTTCCGCCCGGAGTAGTGAATATATTGAGCGGCGCAGGGGATACAGGAGCTGCAATAGTAAATCACCCGGGTGTAAAAAAAATTGCATTCACCGGTTCAACTGAAGTCGGCAAGCTGATCATGAAAGCTATTGCCGGAACAGATAAAAAAGTTACCTTAGAGCTTGGGGGAAAAGCAGCGAATATTATTTTTGAAGATGCACCAATTGATCAGGCGATAGAAGGAATTATTAACGGAATTTATTTCAACCAGGGTCACGTTTGCTGCGCCGGTTCAAGATTGTTCGTTCAGGAAAGCATTAAGAGCTTAGTTGTGAAGAAACTTAAATACCGGCTTAAATCGTTAAGAGTTGGGGACCCGCTTGATAAGAATACTGATGTTGGAGCAATTAATTCCAAAGCCCAGCTTGATAAAATTACAGAATTGGTAAGATCAGGAATTGAGGAAGGATGCGGTATTTACCAGTCGGATTGTAAATTACCGGAAAAGGGATATTGGTTTAAACCAACATTTTTTGCAAATACAGCACAATCAAACAGAGTAGCCAGGGAAGAGATATTCGGTCCGGTACTATCTATCCTGACATTCAGAACTCCTAAGGAGGCCATTGAGAAGGCAAATAATACACAGTTCGGGCTTTCTGCAGGCATATGGACTGATAAAGGCTCAAAGATATTCAAATTAGTTGGTGAGATCAAAGCAGGTGTCGTTTGGTCTAACACATTTAACAAGTTTAACCCGGCTTCACCATTTGGCGGCTATAAAGAAAGCGGTTTTGGCCGGGAAGGCGGAGTTCACGGCCTCAAAGAATATTTGAATTTACAGGATTGAACTCAAACAGAAATATTTTAAACTGAATGAAAAAATTACATTCTATAATTATCCTAGTTGTTTTAGTGGTAACACAAACTTCTTTCTGCGGTGATACTTTAAAAGTAATTTACCAGAAGGCTATTGACGCTTATGAAAGTGATGACTATGAGGAAGCAATAGTTCAGTTCACCAAATACCTTGAAGTTGCCTCATCACATGACCAGGGTTACTATATGCGCGGTAATGCTTATTATAAGCTCAAAGAAATTGATAATGCTGTTAATGATTATGCTAAAGCTTATGAACTTGGCTTCAAGGATGCCGTAATGTTCTTCAAAATGGCTGAATATTACAGAAGCCACTCAAATATTGAATCTGCATTTTTATTCTACGTCAAAACAGTTGAGTCAGATAATCAATACACCGAAGCATTCATAGAGCTTGGAAAGATAAGTATGACCAGGCAGGATTATCAAAGTGCAATGGAGTATTTTCAGAAGGCTCTGGCACTTGACCCCACATTGCCGGATATTATTTATTCACTGGGTGATGCTGCATACAACCAGAAGAATTATCCTGTTGCTTTGGAAAATTACCTTACAGCCATTAAACTTGATTCTGCAAATTATAATTTTTACTATGGGGCAGGGATGACATATTATGAGACCAAAGATACTGAATCCTCATTGAGCAGCCTTATTAAATCAATAACAATAGAACCGAAATTCGCATTGGGATACTACGGATTGGGCAGGATTTATGATAATATTTCAGACAAAGAAAAAGCAATCGAAAATTATACAACTGCCATTTACTTATCAAATTCAGTACTTGCAGATTCTTATATTCATCAAAAAAGAGGAATTGTTTATTTAAAAAAAGGAGAAATTGACAGCGCATATAATGATTTTGAAAAGGCATTAAAGCTGAATCCAAACGATACAATTTCTTATCTTCAAAGAGGCAAGATTTTCTTCCTTTGGGGGAAAGATACCGCAGCAATTAAAGACTTCAGCAGAGTGATATTTTCAGACGACAAGATTGCCGAGGCCTTTACGTACAGGGGTGTATTGCTGATGAAACAGCTGCAGGACTCTCTTGCAGAGCTTGATGAGAGAAAAGCTATTTCACTAGATCCAAATGATACACTTGCATTGTTCACGCTTGGGAATATTCTTATGGAAAATGATGATTATAAAAATGCTGTTGTGTTTTATGAAAGGGCATTGAAAGTAAATCCTAAATACGGAATAGTTTTTGAAAACCGGGGAATTTCATATTATAATCTGGGTTATTACAGAATGGCAGCCTCCGATTTTGAAGCAGCAATGAAATATAATCCCCAATTGACAACTAAACTCAGGCCATTATATCAGGATGCAAAATCACGGTAATGAAGATAAATTATATACAATTATAAAGAGATAATAAGTTAGAGAAAGGATTTGAGTTTAAATGTTTAATAAATTAACGCTGGCATTTACGTTTTTAGTTATGTTTACTATGCAGGGCTTTTCACAAACATCGTACCTGCAGCTATCGCTTTTCGATGATATGGATTTTTCCGTCGTGTTCGATAACACTGAGTTTTCCGCCGGCAACTTTGCGGAGTTTGATAACCTCAGTGCCGGAGAACATTCTCTCAAAGTAATAAAAGCAGGCATCAACGTTCCGCCCCAGGCAAATGTAATATTTGACGGGAAAATAAAAATACCTTCAGGATATGATATTTATGCTGTGATCGATGAATTTAATGCGTTTATGATCTACAAAAAAAAGGTGTATCAATTTAACAGACTTTTTCCACAGGGTGAATATTCACAAAAATGCGGAGAAAGCAGCAGCAAGATTAATAATAAGGAAAATATATACGACCCTAAAGATGAATGCAAATATAAAGCAATTAAGAAAGATGATTTCAGCGATCTGAAAAGCACCATAAATAACATGAATTTTGAATCAACAAATATAGGCATCGTGAAAACGGCTTTAGACAAGAATTATTTCTCTTCTGAACAAATGCGTGAGATATTAAAGTTTTTTAATTTTGAATCGAACAAGCTCGAAATTGCAAAATACTCATATAGCAAAATTTGCGATAAGAACAATTTTTTTAAGCTCTACGATGCTTTCGACTATGATTCCAGTATTCAGGAATTAAAGAATTACATTTCCGGAAAATAATCAGTAAATTGTATTATGACAGAAGAAAATGATGTGAATTACCCGGCAACAGGAGCAAGCGCTTCATTTGCTATCGGTTTTTTGATTGCTTATGTGATCATTGTTTTTGCGGTCCTTGGAATTTTTTTCAAATTACCGTTTTAAATTGTTTCTTTTTTTAATAATTTTCGGGTTTAGTTTTCATTAGCTAAACCTATTATTTTTTATTTTATGAATTGGATCAGTTTGGATTCACTCGAGCAGTTAAAAGTTATTAAAGAGACTTCGGAAAACCAGCGTGTACTTCTCTTAATGTTCAGCCCAGGAAATTCTGTGAATTTTGTTGTCAAATTCCTGCTTGAAAGGGAATGGAATGAGGATGAAATGAAAATGAAAACCTATATCCTTGATCTTGTGGGGAGCGAGGAGCTTTCCGGAGAAATAGAAAAAGAATTTGGTGCAGTGAAAGAATCGCCGCAAGTATTGATAATTGAAAGAGGAAAACCGGTTTTTAATGCATCTTATGGCCGGATTTTGTTTTCTGAATTAAGAAAATTTTCCAATTAGAATATGTTTATGCCTAACCGACTGCAAATTCCCAAAATGTATAAGCTTTTTATCGGTGGTAAATTCGTCCGAACAGAATCGGAAAGGTACTTTTCTGCCATTAACCCTAAGACTAAGGAAAAACTCTGCAATGTTTCACGCGCATCACGAAAAGATATCCGAAATGCTGTAACAGCTGCAAGGAGCGGTCATAATTTATGGAACTCCAAAACTGCATATGAAAGGGGACAGATCCTTTACCGTTTGGCCGAAATGCTTGAAGGAAGAAAAGAACAGTTTTCTGAAGAGATAATTCAATCTGCAACCGTATCAAGGCCTCAGGCATCTAAAGAAGTAATGAAGGCAGTTGACAGGATAATTTGGTATGCTGGATTTACCGATAAATGGTCTCAGCTTGTTGGAACTGTTAACCCGGTTCAGAATGGATTTTTTAATTTTTCCATTCCCGAAGCAACAGGAGTTGTCGGTATTCTTCTGCCGAATGAACTGCCTCTGCTTTCAATTGTTTCGAGAATTTGTCCGGTTATAGCAAGCGGTAATTCATGTGTGATCATTGCCTCTGAGACTTCTCCGCTTCCGGCGCTTTCATTTTCTGAAGTTATTGCTACAAGCGATTTTCCCGCCGGAGTGATCAATATACTTACAGGAATAAAAAAAGAACTAATAGGTCATTTAGCCGGACATATGGATGTTAATGCTTTCGATTACGCAGATTCAAATCCATCATTCAAAAAAGAAGTGCAGAGAGCCTGTGCAAATAACGTTAAAAGGTTTGTATTTTCTGCTCATAAAAATGGTGCTGATTATTTTAATGATGATAAGAATGAAAACCTTAACCAAATTCAGAATTTTGTTGAGATTAAAACAATTTGGCACACGATGGGGATGTAATCAATTAAAAATTTAGAATTATTAATTACGAATTGAATGCCAAACGGCAATAACGATTTCCTTATAACAGGTATTGAAGGATATACTCAGGAAATCAGCAGACTGGTTTCTATGATGAATTTTGCCAGAAGTGTTACAGTTGATTCTGTAAAAAACTTATCACCCTCTCAATTAGATTATCTTCTTGATGAAAAAGCCAACTCAATAGGCGCTCTGCTGATGCATATTGCGTCAACTGATTTCTTTTACCGGATATTGAGTTTCGAAAAAAGAGAATTAACCCCGGAAGAAGATAAAGCTTGGGCGCATGCTTCGTATCTAGGCGAACCTGCAAGAGAACATATCAAAGGCCATAGTATAGATTATTATCTAGAATCATTAATAAACGAGCGGAATAAAGTTCTGAATTTGCTTAAATTAGTGAACGACGACTGGCTTTATGAAGAAATGCCTTTGTGGGATAACAAACCAGCAAATAATTACTTTATGTGGTTTCATGTCTTTGAAGATGAAATTAACCACAGGGGACAAATAAATCTCATTAGAAAGAGAATACCCAATGATATTTAATCTTAAATCACCCTATAAACGTATCTATAATCTCGCTTTGGATGTTATCTTGAAACTTATTTGGGTATATTGGTGTATATAAGTATAGTAAAAACATATTAAATCATAAATAATGCAAAAACGTAAATACCTGATTCCAATCTTCTTAATGTTAATTTCTATCGGTGTTTTGGTAGGAATGAAGGTCAATACTGCCGCCTCAGGCGATGATGTATTTGATAATGTTAAGAAATTCAATGAAGCCCTCACTTTGGTACAAAAGAACTATGTAGATGAGGTAAGCGCTGATATGCTGACAGAAGCAGCCATAAAGGGCATGCTTGCACAGCTTGACCCGCACTCAACATACATTACCAAAGACCAGCTTAAAAGAATTAATGAGGACTTTCAGGGCAGTTTTGAGGGTATTGGCGTTGAATTTGATATTGTTAATGATACTATTACAATTGTTACTCCAATTTCCGGAGGACCTTCAGAAGCATTGGGTATTCTTGCCGGCGATAAGATCGTGAAGATAGACGGAGTGAGTTCTATTGGAATGACAAGAGAAGACGTACCCAAAAAGCTGAGAGGCGCTAAAGGAACAAAAGTTACAGTTACGATATCAAGAGGGGGCGCTCAGAACTTAATTGATTTTGTAATTACACGTGATAAGATACCGCTTTACAGCGTAGATGCATCTTTTATGATAAATAATGAAGTTGGTTATGCAAGGGTCACAAGGTTTGCAGCAACTACCTATGATGAGCTTTCCAAAGCTCTTGCCGATATGAAAAAGCAGGGAATGAGAAAACTTGTTCTGGATCTCAGGAATAATCCGGGCGGATATCTGGACCAGTCATTTAAGATAGCAAGCATGTTCATTGAAAAGGGAAAGAAGATAGTTTATACAAAAAGCAGGATACCGGCATATAACGATGAATACATTTCCGAAGGCGGCGAATATACAGATATTCCGCTTGTTCTTTTGGTAAACGACGGCTCAGCATCTGCAAGCGAGATCGTTTCGGGAGCGATTCAGGACTGGGACAGGGGAATTATTATCGGCGAAAATACTTTTGGCAAAGGATTGGTACAAAGACAATACGACCTCAGCGACGGCTCAGCGATGAGAGTAACTACTTCAAGATATTACACTCCTTCCGGCAGGCTTATTCAGAAGCCCTATGATGGCGGAGAGTACAGGAAAATGCTCCTGAACCAGGAGGAAGGCGATAACTTATATCATAACCAGGATACAAAAGATACTTCGCGCCCTGAATTCAAAACAATGGGCGGCAGGACTGTTTACGGCGGCGGAGGTGTTACACCCGATTTCATATTACGGCTCGATACACTTACCGAGTATTCAGTTCAGCTGAGAAGGATTAATTTATTCCTCGAGTATGCAAACCTGTACTTTGAAAGCAACAAAGAAAATATTAAGTCAGGTTATTCTGATTATCTGAAATTCAGGGATAATTTCCAGATCACAGAGAAAATGCAGGATGATTTCAAGAGCCTTGCAACTTCAAAAGGAATTGTCTTCAATGAAGAACAATGGTCAAGAGACCTGGATTTCATAACTACAAGTATTAAGTCAATTTTAGCAAGAGACCTTTGGGGAAATAACGGAAGTATGGCCGTTTGGCTTTCGACCGATAAACAGTTCGCTAAAGCAATGGAACTGTTTCCGGAAGCTGAAAAGCTTGCACATCTCAGATGACCAAATCGAAATACAGGTTTTTAATTCTAGTCTTGCTGTTAGCATTTAACAGCAGGACTTTTTCACAATCAGAAGTACTGCAGGATTCAGAGGAGCTGTACTACGAAGTAAATTATTCGTTCATTAACATAGGCTGGGCTAAGTTCAACACCGAGAAAATTACAGGGAAACCCGGATATTTTACTGTCAGGGCTAAACTGAAATCTAATAATTCAATGCCTTTAATTAATATTGATTACGATTTCATTAGCGAAGTAGAATTAAAAGAAGGTAAACTAATAACCCACAAATTTACTGCATTCGAATACAAGGATGACCGGAAAAGCACAATTATTTGCGATTTTAATTATGACTCAAATTTCATTTATCTTAAAAAAACAGACTTTGATAACAGCACTGTAGTTGATAAAAGAATAAATACTTTAAAGAGGTACCAGGATGGTCTTTCTATTTTTTATTTTGCAAGGCTGAACTCATTTACAAACGAAACTAAGGATGTTCCTGTACTGATGTATGTTGATACTTCTTATATGAAGATAAATTTCTCCGATAAAAAGACAGATGTAGAAATATCGGAAGTTGATCATGATATCTCATCTGTATTCCTTGATGGTTTTTCGTATTTCAAGGCTGTGTTCGGCTTAACAGGCGCGTTTTCAGGCTGGTTCTCAAATGATGCAGCAAGGATCCCTTTGAGGGCAAAGCTTGAAGTTGAAATTGGCAACATTACGCTTGAGCTCAAATCATGGAAACGAAATAACTGGAGTCCCCCGAAGAATTAATGGTTGATTTGGAGAAATTGGTTTTTTATCTTTTTTGCCTTTTTACTTTTCACTTGTTGCTTTTGTTAATTGCTAATTGATTATTGTCTATTGCAAATGATACTACCATATCAGAATAAATATCCAAAGATACATGAATCGGTTTTAGTTGCCGAAGGCGCACATATTATCGGCGATGTTGAGATCGGGAAGGATTCAAGTATTTGGTTCAATACTGTTGTAAGGGGAGATGTGAACTATATCAGGATAGGTGAGAGGACAAACATACAGGACCTGACCATGGTGCACGTTACTTATAAAAAATTTCCAACATTTATTGCTAATGATATTTCTATCGGACATAGTGCTGTAATTCACGGATGCCGGATAGATGACTTCGTCTTAATTGGCATTGGAGCAAAATTACTAGATAATTGTAAAGTAAATTCATTTTCGCTTGTTGCTGCGGGTTCTGTAGTAAAAG
>JANWKI010000061.1 GCA_025451455.1 Ignavibacteria bacterium | reverse complement strand
AGTTTTACATGCTATAAAGGTATTGTTATATCTTTTTAAATGACGTAAATTTGCTTTGTGAAAAAAATTGTTAAGAAATATTTGATCTCAGGATTATCCCTGCTGCTTGTATTATCCAATTTCAGTTTTGCAACACAATTAATGTTTTGCCAAATGAATGATAATGCACAAGTCTGCGAGTGTGTGCACGATAAAAGTATTCACCACAGCGGGATCAGCATATCAAAGGTTAATAATAAGTGCTGCACTGAAGAAACTACTGAGCTATCAAATACAAACTCTCTTTTGACTTTTAAGACTGAACTGCCTCAGGATATTAATGTTTTAGGCACTCTGGCTATTGAAAATTCAACTAACCTGAAACTTGATACTCCACTTTCTGTAAACTGCATTTATGATAAATCACATCTCCCTAAGCTTGATATACCTGTACTTACCTCCTCACTTCTTATCTGAACGTAATCTCATTTCGTTTCCTGTTTAACCTGTAGAGTAATTTTTACAAAATTATTTTATTTACATTTCTTAATTGAGATTATGACAATATGTCTAAATACATTTTTATTTATATATTAACTATTTCTGTAATGGTATCAGAAGCCTTTGGTCAAAACGGCTTTGATTCATATTTACAGAAAGATTCTGTTTACAGGTTCAACTCATCCCTGAAAGCTCTTGACTCTTTATTAACAATTCAAACAAAAGAAAGTAAAAAAGATACTTCTTTCTATAATTCATACGGGAATGCCGGAGTATTTACTTTGAACCAATTATTGTTTGCTGCTGTAAGTAATAATCCGGATCTGGCAGCAATTCAGACAAGAGTTGATGCCGCCGGTTTCCAGGCCGAGGAGAAATCATACTTGCCGGACCCAATGTTTGAATTTGAGCTGGATGACATTATGAGCGATTTTAAGGGTGTAGGGATGATCAATTTCTATGTATCTCAAATGTTTCCTTTTCCAGGTAAGCTTGAGCTCGAGAAAGGATTGGTACTGAATACCAAAGCAATGATACAAAGTGAAAGGATTTCAATGGCTGTTGATATTATGAATATGATAAAAATGAACTATTATGATCTGTTTTTTGTAAATAAAAAGATCCAGATAAATCAGGATAATCAACTCATAATAAAAACATTCATTGCCGGAGCCGAAGCTCAGTATACGGTAGGTAAGGGTATGCAGCAGGAAGTGTTTAAGTCACAGATAGAAATGTCAAGACTGAAAAACGAAGAATTTATACTGATACAGCAAAGGAAAAATATTTTTTCAGAGCTGGGTAAACTTACCAAGGTTAATGTTAACGAAAACACCAGGATAAATTTTGCTGATATAGATACTGAATATCTATTGAACCGTGATAATTTCGATATTGATAATAACAAAACAGAAAAACTTATTAATTATGCGTTCGGGCACAGGGCAGACCTTAAAACATTAAAAAGTAAGATCCTTATGAATGAAACGGACCTGGAGATGGCGAAAATAAACCGGTTGCCTGATTTTAATATTAAACTGGGCTATAAAATTTTCCCGTATTTAGAAAATAATGCATTTAATTTCATGGTTGGAGTAAATATCCCGTTTGCACCATGGTCAAGCGGAAAATATGATTATGCAATTAAGAAAAATCAGGTAATAATTAAAAGCACAACTGAGGAATATGACTCCAGGAGAAATGATATCAAAAGCGAAATTACTTCCATTGTGAATAACATGAATTCACTCAAAGAAACAATGAATTTCTATTATGGCGTACAAATACCGCAGACTGAAAATACAATGAAATCGGCGCAGTATTCCTACGAAACAAATATGGGCGGATTTCTTGATCTGCTGGATGCATACAGAATGTACCAGGAAGCAAAATTAATGTTCTATGAATCCGTGAACATGTATTTGAAAATGATTGCCGAGCTGGAAAAAGCAACCGGATTAAATCTGAAAAACTAAAGAATCAATAGAATTAAAATGGATAAAACAATAAAAATATTGATCAGTATTCTGATAATGACAATAATCATTGCAGCAGGCTTTTGGGTATATAATTCTTTTATTAAGAAAAATTACATGGAATCGTCTGTAAAAGAAATTTATACCTGCCCTATGCATCCCCAGATAGTGCAGGACAGGCCCGGACAGTGCCCGATCTGCGGAATGGATCTGGTAAAGAAAAGTGATTATGATAAAGAAGAAGAACTTTCCGGACACAATTTGAGCGGAGTAAACGTAAATGCCGTAAAACTTTCACCCTCACAGCAGATTCTTGCCAATGTCCAGACCACAAAAGCATCTACTATGCAATTTTCAGGTGAAAAGACATTTAACGGATATGTCAAAATAAATGAAAAGAACTTCGCTCATATATCAACTGCTGTATCAGGCAAAATTGTAAATATGTTCCTGAATTTTGAAGGACAAATGATACGAAAAGGGCAGCCTGTACTTGAAATATATTCTCCGGAGCTTGTTTCTACGCAAAAAGAATATCTTCTTGCCCTCGATAATTTTAACCAGGTAAAACCAAGCGGAAACCGTGTTGCAATTGAACAGGCTCAAAGCCTTGTCAATTCTTCAAAGGAAAGATTGATATTATGGGAAATGTCCTTAAGCCAGATCGAGCATCTGGAAAAGACCCGTGATGTAAAAACAACTACTATTCAATATTCCAGATTTTCGGGGGTAGTAACAAAGAAATATGTGCATGTAGGCCACTGGGCAATGCCCGGAGAGGATATTTATGATGTGGCTGATCTTTCAACAGTGTGGGTAATTGCAAATATCTATGAGTCCGATATGCAGTATATTAAAAGCGGGCAAAATGTTGATATTTATTCATCAGCTTATCCGCAGGATGTTATGCGTGCTAAAATAAATTTCATTGACCCGGTATTCAATCCTGAATCAAGAACAATGGAAGTTAGAATTGATGTATCAAATAAGAATCAAATGCTGAAACCTGATATGTATGTGAAAGTGAAGATAAACACTTTTGCCGGACAAACAATTGGGGTTCCCAAAAACTCTGTAATAAGAACAGGGGAGCATGATATTGTTTATATCGAGAAAGAAAATGGATTTTATGAACCGAGAGAAGTGCAGGTTGGGTATGAACATGATGGTTACTATGCAATTACATCAGGTCTCGCAGAAGGTGATATCGTTGTTACTTCCGGCGGCTTTTTGATTGACAGCGAAACACAAATTCAGAAAGGATTTACTTCCGGTCATGAAAAACACAGCGATAATCCGGTAAAGAATGACAACGAAGAACCAAAAATCAATCCAGATCAGGATATTATGAAAGACTTAAAAGACAGTAAACAGAACTTGGAACATAAACATTAATTAAAAATTAACAATTAAACAAAATGAAAACTATAAAATTAACTGCTGCACTCATTTTTTTGTTTTTCTTTATTTACGCAATTTCAGGCTGCGGTAAAAAAGAGAGCTCACAGGATGAAAAGAAACAAACAACCGATTCTACTAAGCAAACAGCAGGTATTGTAAGTGACGGTAAATACTTCTGCCCGATGCACCCGCCGCAGCAGGCCGATAACCCGGATGTCAGATGTCCGATATGTAAAATGAAATTAACATCAAAGACCGATCATAACAAGAAAATGTCTGATGAACATGAAGCAATGGAAAAGAAATATGCCGGCAAAAAGGATTTGATCCATTTTGAAGTGAAATTACCTGTAATCAAATCAGATGAATGCGAAAGCCTGATCGAAGCTGCCCTCAGCAAAGATAAAGGAATAACTGAATATCATATTGATATTGTAAACCGGGTCATACACATGTACATTGATAATTCCAAAACCGGCAAATCAAACGTGGAAAAATTTGTTTCTGAATCGGGTTTTGATGCAAATGATACAAAAGCCAGCCCCGATGCGATTGCAAAACTTCCTGCAGATTGTAAATGAAAAAACTTTGCTTCTTAAAATTCAATAATGATGGAACAAATACAATTAAATTCTATAATAACGTGCCCGAATTGCTTCTTTTCAAAAGAAGAAATTATGGATGAAAATTCCTGTTTGCATTTTTATGAATGCGAAAACTGTCATACTCTTTTGAAGCCATTGCCCGGGGACTGCTGTGTATTCTGTTCTTACGGCTCTGTAAATTGTCCTCCGATTCAAAAAAATAATTCCTGCGGGTCATGATAGAAAAAATTATCGAATTTTCTGCACGTAACCGTTTTCTTATACTTATCGTTTACCTCCTCGTAGCAGGATTCGGTATCTGGTCTGTTTACAATACACCTGTAGACGCCATACCTGATCTATCGGAAAACCAGGTAATTGTATTTACGGAATGGATGGGCAGAAGTCCCCAAATCATTGAGGACCAGATAACATATCCTTTAACTCAAAGCCTGCAGGGTATTCCAAAAGTTAAAGCTGTCCGTTCTCAATCAATGTTCGGGATGAGTTTTATTTATGTGATATTTGAAGATAACGCAGAGATCTACTGGGCAAGAAGCCGTGTGCTTGAAAAACTAAACCAGGTTAAAGATATGCTTCCGCAGGGTACAACACCTGTTATGGGTCCCGATGGTACCGGAGTTGGGCATGTGTACTGGTATCATTTAAAGAGCGATAAATATGATCTGGGTGAGCTTAGAGCACTGCAGGACTACTACCTTAAGTACCAGTTAACATCGGTAGAAGGTGTTGCAGAAGTTGCCTCTATCGGGGGATTTATTAAGCAGTACCAGGTTGATGTTGACCCCAGTAAGCTTTCTTCATATGGAATCGGTATAAGCGATGTTGTAAATTCTATCAGGAACAGCAATAAGGATGTGGGCGGGAAAAATATTGAATCAAGTGACAAGGAATTTTTTGTAAGAGGTAAAGGCTATATTAAAACAACTTACGATATTGAAGCCATAACCATAAGAAGCAGTGCGTTCGGAATTCCAATAAGGATAAAAGATATAGGGACTGTACAAATTGGAGGAGATACCCGGCGCGGACTGCTGGATATGAACGGAGAAGGTGAAGTTGTCGGCGGGATAATAGTTATGCGTTACGGTGAAAATGCATCTGTTGTGATTGAAAGAGTTAAAGAAAAAATGTCAGAACTTGAAAAGGGATTACCTGAAGGCGTTAAGATCGAAACGTCATATGACAGAAGCACCCTTATCAACAATGCTATCGATACTCTGAAAAATTCCTTAATTGAAGAAGCTATTGTAGTAAGTCTTATTGTATTAATATTCCTCTTTCACTGGAGGAGTGCTATCAGAATACTGATTGAAATGCCGGTATCTGTTCTCATTGCATTTATCCTCATGAAACAATTCAACATCACATCAAATATCATGAGCCTTGGGGGTCTCATTATCTCAATTGGTGTGCTGGTTGATTCATCCATTGTAATGGTCGAAAATGCTTACAGAAACCTTGCACGGGCTGCCGAAAGAGGTGATACCATAGATTATACCGAAATATCAATAATGTCCGCAAAACAAGTCGGCAGGGCGATCTTTTTTTCAATAGGCATTATTGTTGTATCATTCCTGCCGGTCTTTATGCTCGAAGGTCAGGAAGGCAAGCTATTCCATCCACTGGCATTTACAAAGACTTTTGCGCTTGCAGGCTCTGCAATTATTACTATTACACTCGTGCCAATGCTTATGACCCTTTTTATGAGAGGTAAGTTCTACCCGGAAGAAAAAAACCCTGTTTCAAAATTCTTCCGAAAGCTTTATGAGCCGGTTTTGAACCTTGCACTTAAATACCGAAAGACTACACTGGCTATCAATATTTTCGCTCTTGTGATAACTGTTCCTTTAATTTTGAACAGAGGTTCAGAATTTATGCCTTCGCTTGATGAGGGAAGTTTACTCTTCATGCCAACAACATTGCCTAATGTATCAATAACAGAAGCAAAAAGGATAATGACCCTGCAGGATAAAATTATCAGATCAATTCCCGAAGTTGCCCATGTTTTGGGAAAAGTTGGCAGGGCTGATACCCCGACAGATCCGGCACCAATGAATATGATAGAGACAATAATTATTTTAAAAGATAAATCCGAGTGGCGTGAAGGGCTGACAAAAAATGACATTATTGCAGAGCTTAATTCTAAGCTTCAAATCCCGGGTGTCGGGAATGCGTGGACTCAGCCTATAATCAACCGTATTAATATGCTTTCTACCGGAGTAAGGACTGACCTCGGCATCAAGATATTCGGTGATAACCTGGATACGCTCGAAAGGCTAGCAATTGAAGCTGAGACTATTGTTAAAAAGGTAAGCGGAGCGGCAGATGTGTTTGCGGAAAGGACACAAGGCGGTAAATATATTGATATTGATATCAATAAAGATGCAATTTCAAGATATGGGCTGAATGTTGGAGACGTTCAGAATGTAATAGAAACTGCTATAGGCGGTGAAAATGTTTCAGGTACCGTTGAAGGAAGAAGAAGGTTTCCGGTAAGGGTAAGGTATTTCAGGGATTACAGAGAAGATATTGATAAATTAAAAAATGTTTTAGTTACCGTTGGATCATCAGGCTCATCTATGAATCAGGACCCGGGTGCAGAAATGAACGGAACTTCAACTTCAGGCAGTACTACAAAAAAAGCATTTCAGATCCCGCTGGGAGAGCTTGCCGATATAAGGATAACGACAGGTCCTCCGATGATTTCGAGCGAAAATAATATGCTGAGATCAATTGTTTTTTTGAATGTCAGAGGACGTGATATGGGAGGATTTGTTGAAGAGGCAAAAGATGTTTTGGATAAAGAATTTGCACCCGATCTTCCGAAGGGTTATTATTATTCGTGGAGCGGTCAATGGGAAAACCAGATACGTGCGAAGAAAAGACTCGAAATAGTAATGCCAATTGTGTTCCTTGTAATATTTGTAATGCTGTTTATGGTATTCAAAAATTTTCTGGAATCAATACTTGTCATGCTTTCAGTTCCGTTTGCGCTGATTGGCGGTGTTTACCTGATGGCAATACTGGATTATAATTTCTCCGTAGCTGTTTGGGTTGGATTTATTGCTCTGTACGGACTTGCAGTTGAAACCGGTGTAATCATGGTCATTTATCTTCATGAGGCGTTGGATAAAAAAATGATAGAAAATAATGATAAGGTTAGTACAGAAGATATTATCAGGGCAACGAAAGACGGTGCAGTGCTCAGGCTCAGGCCAAAACTTATGACAGTTGCAGTAAATCTGATCGGATTAATCCCAATAATGTGGGCAACCGGCACGGGTGCAGATCTTGCCAAACCGATCGCTGTCCCTATGATTGGAGGTGTGCTCACCTCTGCAATTCACGTATTATTTGTAACCCCGATAATTTTTGTGATGATAAAAGTATATCTTAACAAAAAAGGAAAACTGCACAAATCACACATGGCGAAATTTATGGTGCATTGAATTTATTACCCATACTCTCTCTCTCATCCGATGACTCTTAGTCATCGGATGAGTATAACCGATAAATCGGGACGATCTGATTTCCTTCTAAGGTATAAAAACAAAAAAGACGCATAAATAGCGTCTTTCAATGTGGGCAGTGAGGGATTCGAACCCCCGACATCTTGCTTGTAAGGCAAGCGCTCTGAACCAGCTGAGCTAACCGCCCGTACTTTTGGTAAAGTCTTACAAATTTAGAGCTTTTTTCAATATCTTCAAGTCAGTTCCTTTGCAGATTCCTGCTTTCCCTGAACATCAATACTCCGCCAAGTAAAAATAAGAATGCCGAAAGATAAAATGAATATTCTATCTGGAATATCTTCATTACTGCATAGCCAAGTGCCGGAGAGAAAACTCCCCTTACTCCCGTCAGCGTTATATGTACTGCCTGGTAATTCGAAACTTCGCTCTTAGGTGCATAAAAAATTGAGCTTAATGTCCATGCGATAGTCAGTCCGCTCATTCCCGCTCCGAAAATAAAAAAAGCAGTATATACGGAGAGATTAATATCATAACCCGGAAAGAATAAACCGTAATGTTTTGCGGAAACCAAAACCAGCGGAAAAAGCGCAAGTGTTGAAAATATATAACCGCAAAATTTTGTAGGGTTGCCCTTACCGTGGTATCTTCCCATAAGCGGTGTAAAAACTATGAGCGCGGAGTGAAAGACCATTCCCTTAGCAACCGAAATAGGGGAGTATCCTAAATGAAGATCATCAACAAGAAAAACCGGAATGACCGGTGATATAACCATGAAAGCCATTCCATACAAAAAGAAATACACCTCAAATCTTAGAAATGCCCTGTTCTGATTAAATATCCTTAAGGTATTTCTTACAGGCAGAACTGCAATATCTTTGATGAGCTTAAGAGAATAAAATGTTTTA
Source organism: Ignavibacteria bacterium (assembly GCA_025451455.1). Lineage (GTDB taxonomy): Bacteria > Bacteroidota > Ignavibacteria > Tepidaquicellales > OLB5 > OLB5. The sequence goes on along the minus strand of JANWKI010000061.1, from coordinate 1,206 downwards.
TCGGACTTGAACCTGCCTGAATAATCATCCATGCTTAAATTGATCATTTTTGCAAGGCTGAAGTAAACCATAATCCCGAAAATCCCGGAAAGCGGAAACATGATCTTATACAGGTCTTTGTTGAGGTCAAGAAAGTAACCCGAGGCAGTTGTAACAATTAAGACAAAAATAGTTTGTATTGTAGAGGCATATGAATACAGCTTGCTTCTGTTGCCCTCAGTATAATTGTGCTTAAATACTATATTCCATATCGATAGCAGCAGCGCATCCAGGTATGCGCAGATTGCCAGGCACACAATATAAAAAACCGGGCTATCTATAATGGGGAGAATTATCAGAAATGATTTAGCCGTGATACCAATAATCAGGATGGTCTTTGCACGGTTTACTGAACGATTAACAAGCTCAGAACCATAGATAGAAACCAGCAAAGCAGAACTGCCAAGAAATGAGAGCATCATTATCTGGAAATCTGTTCCGCCAAGTGATTTTTTCAGGATGATATCCTGCAGAAGGACAATTCCTATCGAAAAACCGCTGAAGACCTGGGAAATTAAATGGAGCGCAAAGGTTTTTCTTTCCAGCGTTACTGATTTTGTGGTGTTCTCCGAATTCAATTTAATTCCGGAAATTCCATGTGGGAAATACTTATGTTTATTTTTGAACCGTACATGACGGAAAGAAGTTCTTTCATTTTCTCTGCTGCATAAACAGATCTGTGCTGGCCGCCTGTGCATCCAAAGCTAACCATCAGGTCGGTGAAATTTCTTTCCAGGTAATTATCAACTGCAGATTCAAGGATCTGTACTGCATTTTTCATGAAATCATTCATGACACTGTCATTATCAAGAAAATCTTTAACTGCCTTATCTTTTCCGGTCATGTCTTTAAATGCGGGTTCTCTGCCCGGATTGTAAATAAACCTGCAGTCAAATACAAAACCCCCGCCGTTGGGGGTCATATCCGCCGGTATACCTGAAATTTTGTAACTAAACGAAAAGATATTTATGTTCAGCATGTTTTGTGGTTAGAGCGGGAGACGGGGCTCGAACCCGCGACGTCCAGCTTGGGACGCTGACATTCTACCACTGAATTACTCCCGCAAACCTACAAATATAAGCAATTTTAAGCATTTCTAAAACGAGGGTTAAATTTTAGTATCACTTTTCGTTTTACTATCTTTGAAGTGTATCAAATTAAGATACT
>JANWKI010000060.1 GCA_025451455.1 Ignavibacteria bacterium | reverse complement strand
ATTTCCCGAATTCAAATTTCTTTTTTAATATTTCCGCTCTCTCTAATTTTTCAGCGGGCATTTGGAGCACCGGTTTAGTGTTTTTATATGTTATACCGCAAATATCGTGGATTATCCTGTGATAGGTTTTGGTATTTGCTTTTTTTCTGTTGTCATCCACTCCCATCAAATACCACTCGTACGCAAGTTTATTCAGCGGGTAAGGCTTGCCTCCTTCCAGAGTGTACCCGAAGCGCTCCCTGGCATTTATCCTGCTCATTATATTGCAGCTCTCAAAGCCGCTATCGAGATTAATTGCAATATCAAACTCATCGCTGTAAATATGTTCAAGCTCATCGCTCTCAAAATAAATTTCATCTATCAGATCGTTATCCTGTAATACGGGGAAAGATCTTTCCGCGGTAATCCATGTAATTGCGGAATCGAAATACTTTTCCTTAAGCGACGGCAGTATCGATGTAGTTCTCAGCACATCGCCAACGGCATCAAGTTTGACGATTATTATTTTTTTCCCGCCCTCAAGGCTGGCTTCGGGGTCAGGGTCTCCAATCTCCGGAAACGTGTTTTTAATCTCCGCATCTTTTTCGTAATAACTGCATGCAGGGCAGAATACACCGAATTGCTTATTGGGCATACAAGGCCTATCTCCTAAGAAATATTTACAGTCAAATTTTATTTCTGTGTAATCGCTCAAACTATTTATTATTTTCAAACACTCTTAAATAATGGGCAGAGTACTTTCCCAAACGTGAGTTTTCAAGTTTTTTTTCAATCGGTGCAAAGAGCCTGATCATGGTCTTCCCTGCAAACTCCGGCATGAAAGTAAAATATATTATCTTGCTGGAAATAAAATTACCAATCCCGGTCATTTGCGGGTCAATCCAGTTCTCAATACCTTCGTCAATCGTCTTAACCAGCGGGAAAAAATAATTCATGTACAGCCTGAAAAACAGGTTCTGTACATTCATTTCGTGCAGGTAAAATCTGCCGCCCGGTTTTAGTACTTTGCTGAGCGATTCAAATGCCTTTCTTTGTGCTTCCCTGTTATCGAGATGATGGAATACATTGATAGAAAAAGCAAAGTCGGCAGAATTTTCCCCGAAAGGAAGCTCCGCAATATCAGCTATTATGGGCTTTATCCGGGGGTCGCGTTTTTCTGCATCCTCTGCCTGGCGGCGGGACCTTTCAACCAGAATAATATTGTTCGTGCTCATTGTATCCAGCAATCTGCTTGTATACCAGCCTTTACCGCCTCCAAGATCGAGCCCGGTAAGTCCGGTAAGTGTCCCGTATTTCTGTTTAAGGTCATCAATTATCATGTTGCATTTACGTGTAATAAGCCGCTCCCTCACATGTTCGGGTATCATCTCTGCGTAATCATCCGAGATCTCGTCAAAATGGAATTCCTCTTTGGTTTTTCTCTTCCTGAAACTGTTTATCGCCATAGCAAACCCAACAAGCGCCGTAGGGAGTATGGATGCTATTCTAATATTAATTACAGTTTGAACAAGAAGCTGCGGCTGTTTTATATATTCTTCAAGCGCAATATAGAGGTAATTGCCGGATACAAAAAGACCCATGGGTGTTGTTGGGTAAAACACAAGGCTGTTCGAAAATATATACCCGAAATCAAAAAACGAGAGCGAACCTCCGGCTGATGAACCGGGGAGTGCGAAGTATATCATAAAGATCACAAACCACCCGGCGCACCCGATAAGAAAAGATATCAGGAATTTGAAAGAAAAATATACTTTCTTCGTCAGGAATGCTGCCGCTGCGGCAATTAATGCTACAGCTATAGCTATGTAGAAATATAACTGCGGGGAATTGATAAGCGCCTTATCCGAGCTGAAGGCAAGGAAAACGATTCCGAAAAGCAGTATGGCAATTATGTCAAGCAGTCTTTCAAGAAGTATAATGGTAATGTTCCTGAATGAATAAGGGTAATTTTCTTTTCTGAGCAGATAATTTTTCGTCAGGGTTTCGCCGATAAGGAGCGGGAAGAACAGGTTTACAAAAAGACTGATGAAAAAAATATAAAAGCTCCGTCTGATCTTTATACGTATCTCATAGATCCTGAGGAAAAAATGCCATTTGAAAAAACGGATGACAAGCCCTGATAAGATCAGCAGGCTCATAATCATCAGGTTAATGTTCAGGCTAAGTGCATTAGATAAGTTCAGGGTATGGCTGTTTAGATGAATATATGTCGAGACGGCGCCGAATAATATGAATGCAGATATTGGCAGCAGCAGGTATCTTATGAGTCTCTTTTTTGACCTTAGTCCCGGCAATTCAGTTTGCCCTTTCAGCTATAACTGGAACAGCAATATGCCATTTGTTCCGGACCGGAGAATTCAAGTAAACAGAAGATATTACAGGCATTATGTACAATTATAACAGAATTGTTGTTTTTATGCGATAATAATAAATATTTTTTTATACATATTAAATCCTATTAGTATATGCCAAAACCCGGGCAGGCTCAGAATATATGATCAGGGAAGAACACGGTGGTTCACAGCCATATCCCGAGGTTACAGACATTGAAATTTATCAGTGATGGAGCTTTTTTTACGCAAAAAAAACCGCCGCCCTTTTGAGGCGGCGGCGGGGAATGAAACGGAGTAAAACAGAATGTAGATGAATGTGGTGATGGCTGAACCAGGTTAATTAACCAATTTACTGCTCTCAGCCGTGTAGATGAAAAAAAAAAATTATTTTATCAAAACCATTTTTCTTGTTTGTTTAAAACCTCCGGTGGAAAGCAGTGAATAAAAATATATACCGCTTGAGAGATTCGAACCGTTAAAAGTTACTTCATGCTCACCTGCCGGCTGATGTTGGTTAAGTAATACAGCTGCCTCTCTTCCCGAAGCATCATAAACGATCAGGGTAATGTTGTCCGCTCCGCTGCCCGGAGGAATTTGGTATCTGATCTTTGTTTCGGGATTAAACGGATTCGGATAATTCTGTGAAAGCCCGTAGCTTCCGGGAATATCGTTATTGTTGTTTCCTGTTCCGGTAAGATTATCTTTTGGGGTATATTTAACTATATTGTTGTAACCTACCCCCGATGCGCTGTAAAAATCACCATTAATTATTATCCCGCCGTCATAATTTTCAAGGCTGCGCGGTCTCTGGTCAAAACCATACTCAATACCGCACCAGTTGGAACCGTTTAGTTTTGCAAATTTATTTGCCGGAATTCCATTCATCGTGGTAAACATTCCTACTGCGTACAATTCACCTTTGCAGACTTTCATATCGCTTATATACCCCTGGGAAGAGTAACAGCTTGACCCCCTTGCCCCGGTGCCAACTGCGCTCCAATCTAGCCCGTTATACTTTGCAATATTAAAACAAACTATTCCGTTCATTGTAATAAATGAACCGCCTGCGTATAGTTCACCGTTATATACAGTTAAATCGCCGATCATGCAGTTTGCACCTGAAATTCCGGATCCTACCGGATTCCATCTGCTGCCGTCCCATTTTGCAATACTGTTGCATAATTCTGTTCCCGCATACTGAAATTCCCCTGCTGCATAAAGCTCCCCGCCAAATTCTTCCAGAGCGCATACCGGGCCTGACATTCCAATATTCATACTGTGCCACTCGGTACCGTCCCAACGGGCTATATAAGGCGCATATATCTGCCCAACCGAGGAAAACCAACCGCCTACTATCAAGTCTCCGCCAAATACTTTTAAAACATTTCCGTAAAGATTCAATCCTCCGTCGACCGGGCTCCAGCTTGATCCATTCCACTTTGCTATATATTTTGCTTCTATGCTGCCTCCGGCAGAATCAAAATAACCCGTTGCATAAAGCTCATTATTATATTCAGCGAGCCCCGTTACTTCGTGGTTAACACCTCCGCCAATGGCAGACCAGGTCGAACCGTTCCACTTTGCTATATTATGAGCAGGTATTCCTCCTGCCAGGTTAAAGTATCCTCCGTTTACAAGCTCTCCGTTCCAAACCATCATCGACATCGAAAAATGCTCTGCGTAGTAATTGCCGCTTGGGCCTGAATACCAGTATTGGAGTCCGGTTCCAAGGTGACTAAACCTGGTTTCACCGGGAGTTTCACCGGTTACCCACTCGGGATCGCATGTGTCTTCTGAGGGCATGTATCCAAGCATGAAATGTGATGCTCCGCAGGTAGAGGCTCCCGGGTATGTTCTATCTGAATAAAAGTATGCGGCTGAATCTTTTGCAACCTGCCCGGCACACTCGTTTAAATTATAGCTTACTGCATTTGATGAGTTTAATGTGATCTTCAGGTAATCCATTTCTCCGCCAAACCAGCCTGCATACATGTTGAATGTACCCGGGCCGCACGAATTTAACATTCCGGCATTTCCGACTGAAAAAGCTCCGGGGTTCGCCAGGTTTATATAGGTAAAATTTTCATATGTAAATACCAGGCTGTCATCAACGTATGAGCTTAACCTCTGCGCCAGCTTATTATACTTGATCCTGTACTCGTGCCATGAAGAATCCTGCCCTAAATTATAAACATTCTTCCACGTATTACCAACAAGTATACTGATGTAGCCGGATTGAATTATATTGTAACCCACTATCCAGCCCGTAACATTATATTTACCAAAAATATACTGCGGCGATACCATTTTTGTTACTCTGAACTTTGAACAAATTGAAAAACTATCAGTTGTTGCCTCCGGGAACTCCAGTGAATTCAGATCGCTCGTTCTCAAAAAATCACCCTTGCCATCGAACCTCATATAACCGTGGTTATAAGGAGTGGGCGGCATTGAAGGGTTGCCCATTAAATCACAATTGGATTGGGAAAAAATACAAACGGCATTAAAGATTAATAAAATTATAAAGGTTTTCATTTCTTATCTGTTTTACTTAAGCCAAATATCAACTTATTTTCCACTTGTCGATATAGTGTGTTCAGGTTAATTAATTGCATTAGTAAAATTAACTAAATACGCTAGTTAGCTCAATACCGTAATTTAGGTATTAAACCTAAAAATTACTCTAAGTAATGTTATTACAATGTTTTGAACGTAGGGTGAAAGGGTTAGATTTTGATGTCTAATTCAATTGGGCAATGGTCGCTTCCCATGATCTTCTGATGAATACTTGCATTTGTGACCAGTTTTCTCATCTCTTTGGTAATGAAGAAATAGTCTATTCTCCACCCGGCGTTTCTTTCCCGCGCTCGGGTAACATTATCCCAATAAGTATACTCATCCGGTTTTTGGTTATACTCACGGAAGATATCTAAATATCCAAGGTTTATGATAGTATCGAGCCATGCACGTTCTTCGGGTAGAAACCCTGAGTTCTTTTCGTTTTCCTTAGGGCGCGCAAGGTCAATTTCTTTATGTGCGGTATTGAAATCACCGCATACAATAATGTTCTTCTGTTTCTTTCGTTTTTTTTCCACCTGGAAGAAAAGCTCGTTATAGAAATCGAGTTTGTACTTTACCCTCTCGGGTCCCCTTCCGCCGTTTGGGAAATAAACATTATACAGAGTAAAATCCCTGAAATCTGTCTGCAGTACCCTGCCTTCGGAATCGAAATAAGGATTCCCGAATCCCGATTTGACATCTATCGGGGGAACTTTTGAAAATGTCGCAACTCCTGAGTATCCTTTTTTTTCAGCTGAGAAAAATTCGCTCCAGCCGCCGCCAAGCTGTTTGATCTCATCGGATAACTGATCCGGCTGTATTTTGGTTTCTTGAAGGCACAGTATATCCGGCCCGGCTTTTTGGAACCAACTCTGAAAATCTTTCTTCCAGATAGCCCTTATCCCGTTAACGTTCCAGCAAAATATTTTAAATTCATTTTTGGCCATATCAAAAATCCTTTGACACGGATTAATTGTTAAATTTTCTGTGTAAGCTGAAAAAGCAATGGAGCAGATTAGACATGAATGTTATCTCTTCGAAAAACCTCTTTTTATCCCATCAAACGAATCCTTCAGGAAACCCGTCACAAGAGCTGATTGTGATTCAAAATCATTTCTTTCCGTAATCGCTTCATAAGGCAGCAGAAGCCCTGTCCATTCAGTATCATGTAAATAAGCGCCTTCCGGTATTACCAGTGTATTCGTTTTCCTTAGCGCGGGCCAGAGAGAAAGATATGCATACGGAAGTTCGTAAGTCTCATCTCCGCATGAAAAGCCGATACCCATTTGCTCGTCGCCGTCATCTATTTTACGCCCGCTGAACCACTTGAAGGAATTATCAAAGTTATGCGGCCAGAGGCAGATCTGTGACTTAACTCCCTCATTTATGCTTTTCCAAAAATCCTTAAGCAGTGCAGCAAAGTTTGTAAACATCACAAGAAAATCCTCGGCTTGTTTGTTATCTATCTTTATTTCCGCTGCTGAATCAAACCCTCCGGGGTCAAGTATTACCGGAACACCGAATTGATTGTTCAGAATACTTTTTAATTCCTCACATAATAACTTTGCTGTTTTTCCGTTTATTGAAATTGACGCATATTTATTCCTGTTGTTTGCAGCCTCTATTATAAGTGTCTCGGCATTAAAGCCGATCTCGAGGTCATTATACTCCTGCATTGGCGGGGTGCAGAAACCTTTATCAACAATATTAAGCCATAAGTTGTCATTTTTAGCAATGGCGTCAACCAGCGTTTCACGAAACTTTCCGATGAATTTTGCTATGGAGTGAATCTGTTTGCGGGTTTTTATGTAATCTGATTCTTCTAATTTGGGGAAATTTTGCATAAATATTAATATTTAAAACTTTAGATTCCTTTACCTGATAACCGGTTTGCCTTCGGATTTCCAGTTTTGTATGCCGCCCTTCAGGTTATATATGTTCTTAAACCCGATCGCCATCATGGTACTTACAGCCCCGGCGCTTCTTGAGCCGCTTGCGCAATAGACCAAATATGTTTTGCTCTTATCGAACTTTTCCACCTCTGTTTTAAAGTCTCTTGATGTAAAACTGAGATTCCGCGCACCGGCAATTTTATCGCCGCCGAATTCAAATGCGCTGCGCACATCAAGTATCACAACATCCGGTTGTGTTGTTAGCTCTTCAAATTTCGAGGGCTCAACATCGGCAGTCGTTGCCTTCGGCCCATCCAGGAATAACTTATAGAACAGAAAAAGGGCAATTATTGCAACTATCACTATTCCAAAAACGGTATTGCTCATTTTTTTTGATTTATTTATCATTATTTCTTCGCCATTAAATTCAATGCGCTGCCCACTTTGAACCAGTCGATCTGCTGTTTGTTCATTGTGTGGTTCAGCATTACCTCATCTTTTTTACCGTCAGAATGCTTCAAGGTCATTTTTACCTGAGTTCCCGGAATGATATTCTTTACGTCAAGATCAACAAGATCGTCTTCCTTTATCTTATCGTAATCTTTCGGGTCAGCAAATGTTAACGGGAGCATTCCCTGTTTCTTCAGATTCGTCTCGTGAATCCTTGCAAATGATTTTACTATCACCGCCTTTCCGCCAAGATGCCTTGGTTCCATAGCCGCATGCTCCCGTGAGGAACCCTCACCGTAATTTTCTTCGCCTGCCACTATCCAGGGAATATTTTTAGCTTTATAATCTCTCGCCACACCTGGTACTTCATCATAACTGCCTGTTAGCAGATTCTTAACTGAATTTGTCTTTTCGTTAAATGAATTAAGCGCGCCAATTAACATGTTATTTGAAATATTATCAATATGACCGCGGAACTTCAGCCAGGGACCTGCCATGGAAATATGGTCCGTTGTGCATTTTCCCTTCGTCTTTATAAGTATCCTCATATCACGGAAATCTTTTTCGAAATCAGGGTGAACAAACGGGAAAAGCTTCTGCAGTCTTTTGCTGTTTGGATCGATAAATACCTGTACTTTAGAGCCATCCTCTGCGGGCGGCGTGAATCCTTCTTTACCTTTTAAAAATCCGCGGGAAGGAAGCTCGGTTCCTGTTGGTTCAGAAAGTTTTACTGCTTCTCCTTTGTCATTCTTCAATGTATCAGTAAGCGGGTTGAATAAAAGCGAGCCGGCAAAAGCCAAAGCCGTTACTATTTCAGGAGAGGCAACAAAAGCATTTGTTGCCGGATTTCCGTCATTGCGCTTGGAAAAATTCCTGTTATAAGATGTAATTATTGAGTTTTTTTCTCCCTCTTTCACATCGTGGCGTTTCCACTGCCCGATGCAGGGACCGCAGGCATTTGCAAGAACGAGTCCCCCTGCTTTTTCAAATATTTCAAGCTGGCCGTCACGCTCAATTGTAGCGCGTATCTGCTCTGAGCCGGGTGTGATGGTAAATTCCGATTTCACCTTCAGCCCCTTATCAACAGCCTGTTTGGCTACCGATGCTGAGCGCTCCATATCTTCATATGATGAATTTGTGCAGCTTCCGATGAGAGCAACTTTCAGTTCCGCGGGATAATCTTTATCAATTACTGCCTGTTTGAACTTTGAAATTGGCCATGCAAGATCGGGTGTGAACGGGCCGTTTATGTGGGGTTCCAGTTTGGTCAGATCGATTTCAATGACTTCATCATAATATTTTTCGCTTCCCGCATCAGGTTTTAAATATTCACCAAGTGAATTTGCCAGTTTGCCGATCTCTTCTCTCCCGGTAGCTTTAAGGTATGTGAACATTTTTTCATCATATGCAAACAGTGATGTTGTGGCACCGATCTCTGCACCCATATTGCAAATAGTTCCTTTACCTGTGCACGAAATTGCCGCAGCCCCTTCACCGAAGTATTCTATTATTGCACCGGTGCCGCCTTTTACAGTCAGTATGCCGGCTACTTTGAGGATAACATCTTTAGGTGATGTCCAGCCGTTCATTTTACCGGTAAGCTTAACGCCGATAAGCTTTGGGAATCTAAGCTCCCACGGCATACCCGCCATAACATCAACTGCGTCTGCACCGCCAACGCCGATGGCTATCATTCCAAGTCCGCCTGCGTTGGGAGTGTGTGAATCGGTCCCAATCATCATTCCCCCCGGGAATGCATAGTTTTCAAGCACCACCTGGTGAATTATTCCTGCGCCCGGTTTCCAGAAACCAATGCCGTACTTATTTGATACGCTTGCAAGGAAATCATAAACTTCCCTGTTCTCATCTTCTGCGCGAAGGAGATCCTTTGCAGAGCCGATCTCTGCCTGTATCAGGTGATCGCAATGTACGGTTGAGGGGACTGCGACTTTCGGAATTCCCGCTGACATGAACTGAAGCAGCGCCATTTGAGCAGTAGCGTCCTGCATGGCAACTCTATCGGGCGCAAATTCAACAAAATCCTTTCCGCCGGTGAATGGCTTTCCGGCATTCTTCCATAAATGAGCATAAAGTATCTTCTCGGCATAGGTCATCGGCCTGTTCAGAACCTTCTTCGCCGCATCTACTTTGCCTTTGAAATCAGCGTAAACCTTTTTAATTAATTCAAGATCGAACATCTTATCTTATCCTTTAATATATTTAATTTGAAAAACTAATATTTTCCTGTTTCAATAATTCCATTCCCCTGAACTTAAGCAGCAGCTGTGCAGTTGTTACTACATCTTTCATGCAGTAATTCTTTATACGCTCAAGATCTTTATCTATCCAGTACGTGCTCCATACCTGGCTTCCGTCAATATCACCCTTGGGTGATTCTATTCCAAAAACAGCAGCCAGTAAATTCAAAGATGTATAGCTTTTGTAATCGCCGAATTTCCACATATCCATGGTATCAATAAGCTGTACTTCCCACGGCTTTTTGCCTGCATTATCAAGCAGGTACGGTATGGGCAGCCCGTTGATTAGTGAGCGCCGGGCAATATACGGGAAATCAAATTCCTTGGCATTATGACCGCAGAGCAGGTGTTCATCAGTGCTGAAGCTTTTTCCCAGTGTTTCGGAAAAATCAGCAAGCAGTTTCTTTTCATCGTCACCGTAAAACGCCTTAACTTTAAATGAGAGTCCGTTACCATTATCATAAAAATAACCGGCACAAATACAGATTATCTTTCCGAACTCAGCATATATGCCTGCCCGCTGGTACAGCCCGTCGGGGGTGAGGCCGTCTCTGAGCTCCCTAGCCATCTTCTTTTTCCACAATTCCTTCCAGTTTTCGGGAAGTTCATTATATGACGGGTACCCGGGCACTGTTTCTATATCCAGCACCAGCATATTTTTCAGATTTATTCTATCAAGCATTTAGTGCAATTTGTGAAATTCGTGGCAAAATCATCTTTCCGTTTGACATTTCACGTTTGACGTTTCAAGTTAAAAAGCATTTATAATATGATTTATCTTTTCTTCTCCGTTTTCTATCATTATCGCCGCAACATCAAAGCGTTTTTCGTAGTCGTTGTAATTTTGGTCATTCATCAAAAATCCTTCAGCCGATTTTATGATCTGTGCCTGTTTTTTCCCGGTTACCGATTCTTCCGGTTCGCCAAAGGCTCTGTTCCGCCTTGTCTTTACTTCAATAAAGATGAGCAGTTTTTTTGCTTCATCTTTGAAAATCAGGTCGATTTCAGCACGCTCAAATCTGAAGTTTTCGGCGACAAGCTCATACCCAAGTGACTCAAAATACTTTTTTGCAAGGCCTTCGCCGTGATTGCCAAGGTTCAAAATAGAACTCCCTGTACTGCCTTCAGCTTAAAAGACTTCCTGTGAATATCGGTATAGCCGTGTTCCAGTATTTCGTCAATGTGCCCCGAGGTTCCGTATCCTTTGTGGTGAGAGAATGAATAATCAGGATATTGTTTCTGGTATTCGCACATAATTCTGTCACGTGTAACCTTTGCAAGTATTGATGCTGCAGCGGCGGTAAAACTTTTTTCATCTGCTTTAATAAAATTTTTCACCTTAAAGCGGGAGTGAGTGTAAAAATTCCCGTCTGCTATAATTATTGCGGGGGTCTCACTAAGCCTTGATACGGCAATATTCATCGCTTCCTTTGTCGCATTGAGAATATTCATCGCGTCAATATCAAAATTATCTACAATACCTATGCCATAACATGTTGCAAAGTGAATAATTTCATCGAAGAGCGCCTCGCGTCTTTTCTTTGATACCTGTTTAGAATCGAACACACCCTCTATATAAACATCATCACCGAAAATTACTGCTGCCGCAACAACCGGCCCGGCAAGGGGTCCCCGCCCTGCTTCATCAACACCGCATAACATTGTGCCGAACTCACGCCTGAGGCTATTATCAAAATCGATAATTCCGCCGGTTCTTACTCTCAGGTCTTTTCTCAACTTGTAACATCTCCGGCTGAAAACACTGGACTGCAATTTGACCGAATAATCATTTCCTCCCGGTGGTTTTGCATATAAAAGAAAAAATTACCATTTTTACTTTGAATTTAAAATTCAAAAAACTATCTTATCGTTATGTTCCGTAAAGTTTTATATGAACTCCTCAATTTTGTGCTGCCCAACTCCTGCATTTCGTGCGGTGAACCAATTGACCCGCATGAGAAATTTGTTTGCCCCAAATGCTTCCAAGCGCTTGAAAAATATGAGGATACGCATCCATGGAAAGATGAATATATTGAAAGCGGAGTGATTACCAATTCAATGAGCGCTTTTTGGTTTCGTGAAGGCACTGCAATACAATCGTTAATGCACGCTATGAAGTATCAGAAAATGAAATCGGTTGGAAAAATGTTTGGACGCGAGCTCGGCAGGCAGGCAGCAGAATTCAACGGAGTGGCTTTTGATTATATCGTTCCTGTTCCGCTTCACAAGGCTAAATACAGGGACAGAACTTATAATCAAAGTGAATATATTGCAAAAGGCATTCATGAAGTAATCGGAGGCGAGGCAATTGCTGACGGGATCATAAGAACGCGCTATACTGGGACTCAAACCAGGCTCAATAAAGCCGAACGCAAAGTAAATGTATCGGATGCATTTAAGGTAAATGGGAAATATCCGGAAAAGTTTGCGGGGAAAAACATAATCGTTGTTGATGATGTAATAACAACCGGCGCAACGATACTTGAATGCGCATCTGCACTAAAGAAATCCGGTGCCGGTATGATTTGGGTTTGCTCCGCTGCTTATGCTGAGTTAAAACAAGCTGATTAAATGCTGGTTAATTTTTACCGCTTTCATGTTTTCAAATGATTTGAGATTTCTATCAGGTTTCCGTCGGGGTCGTGTATGTAAACCGAAATTATCTTACCGTCTGCTCCGGATTTTTCCACCGGACCTTCTTCAATAGCCACGCCGCCGGATTTCAGTTCACGCATAACGGCATCCATATTCAAATATGTCACAAGGCATATATCCGCGCTTCCGGGAACCGGATTTTTTGCTTTTGGGGTGAACTCACCCCCGGGGGTATGCAGGTTTATTTTCTGCCTGCCGAACTTCAGCGCTTTTCTTCCCCCGTCAAAGGTCAGGATCTCCATTTTAAGCACGTTATGATAAAAATTGCAGGTTCTTTCTATATCTGCAACGGTCAATACAATATGCTCGAAATGAGATATTTTCAGTTCATCGGTGTAAGTGCTTTCTTCAGAGGCAAGATATTTTTCGAGATTGCTGAAGACCTTCTGAATTTGCCTGGAGTGGAACCGCGAAAAGCTAATAAAGCGGGAAACCGCTTTAAGCCATACCCGGTTAATTTCAAGATCGATATCAAATGAAAGCAGTGTACCGCCCTGGGTCTCTTCGAAACGCCAGTAGGTTTTCCCGATCCAGTCGCCTTCCATATAATCGATTGCAAGAAGCCGGTTTGATTTAATTGCGCTAACTCTTGCTTTCCAGCGTACGAACATTCCGTTATGAACATCGACTATAGTGCCGATTACAGCGGGGTCAAGGTATTCCAGCTCAAAGCTTATTTCCCTTGGCCACCATTTATGATACGATGCAATATCCATCACCGTGCGGAAAACATGGTCAACCGGATAATTAAACTGCCTCGTATCTGAAGTTTTAAGCTCTCCCAAATTCTGTTTGCCTGCAGTTAAGTATTTTTACATCGGTACATTCACTTCTTCATAGTAACACACCGCGCCATAACCCTTAACATAATATTCTTTTACGTAGTTCATTATTTCGCCAAGTATACCCCTCGAGCAAAGCAACTGTACCTTTACGATACCTTTTTCTTCTGAATCCTCAGGACTGCCGCCGGAGAATTCCTGTTTAAGATAATAAACTATCTTGAATTTTTTGATGTTGGGAATGAGATGCTCTGCAATTTCAGGTTTTGTTACAATGTTGACGAGAAAATGCGGTGTGCTTAGAGTAAACATACATTATTCAGTTTAATTTCAAATATTAATTCCGTTTTGACATTTCACGTTTCACGTTCCAGTGTTTTTTGCTGGTCCCGCGCTGTGCCAAGCCGAAGGCATGGTTTCTATTTAGCGGGATCACGTTCTTCATCATTCCCAAAACGTTTCGCTGATCCTTTTGATGTACCTCAGGTCAGCGAGCCTGCGAAGAGCTTCTTTAAAATTCGCCTGGCGTGATGAACCGATACACAGCCACTGACCATCGGTGCAGCCGGACCTGCCTTTGGAGGTTTTATATAATCCAAGGGTTGGGTCAATTTTGCTAACTTCTGCCCATATGCTGTCTTCGGCTGGAATGCAGAATTCATAATTTATTGAGGAAGTGTTGCCCGGCGGATTTATCCGGTAGCCGTCACCCGTAAAATCATCAAGCAGAAATTTTATTTTCATTTCATAAAACGGTTTTACATAACCTATTTCATTTACATATATTTCACGTGCATCAATTCTTGTGCCAACCATATTTGCAGTGTTCTCGCTGCCAAAGATTATTCCGTACAGAATGTAAGCTTTTACAAATATATCCCTGCCTGTAAACCCGGCAAGCTCGAGTCCGTTTTTGCTTATATCGGTCAGGGGAATAGTATAACCATCGGCTAGCTGAAGCTCATAATCCCAAATTTTTTCATCGCCAAGCTTACTGTTATCGTGCGGAGGAATGTATTCAATAAGTTTTCCGGCTACGAAGGCATCACGGTTCCGGTGCTGCTCGATGTCATCCCATATCCAGCATGTATCAAGCGGCGGCATCGGAGTGTTCAGATCAATTTCAATTCTGTCTGCATCAATCCTGTAGCCTGTTGCGCTCTGGTGCTCGGGATTGCTGTCACCTATGACTATTCCGAAGAACACGGTTCCATGAATAATTACATTTTTATTTTCAAAGTCCGCGAAATTAAACAGTGCCCCTACCTGAGTTTTCGCAATTATGGGGTAAGCCCCGCCAAGCGGAAAAGCAATTTCCCAGTCCCAGAACATATGGCCCGAGCCTTTGCCTTTTTCCCATGGTGTGAATTTCTGCAGTCTGCCGAGAATTACAACATCTTTATCTTTATTCATCTGTATATCGGTAACAGTGCGGCAGGTATCAGCTGGAGTGTAAATCGGATTGGTCTTATTAATTTCGGTGTGTGCTGATTTTGAACAAGATCCGAACATCAGCATAAACGATAAAAACAGTGTAATCATGATAATCTCCTTTATTTTATGATACTTAAAGGGAAGATAAAATGTTTCAGGTTTGTCCTCTTTTTTCAAGTGGGCCAGCCATTGGGCCTATGTCATAATTTTTAATTTCTAATTCCTAATTGATTTCACTTCCGTCCCATCCTTCTTATCAACAATATCGTATCCCATGTCTTTCACTTTTGCACGCAGTTCATCGGCAAGCTTAAAATCCTTCGCTTTTTTTGCAGCTAAACGCTGATTCACGAGCTCCATAATTTCTGCCGGAGCGTCAATTGGTTTTTCTTCCTCGGTTTTATCAAGCCCAAGTCCGAGTACCCTGTCAAAATCAAATATCAATTCAAGCTTGGTTTTGCTGTTCAGGTTTTCATCGCGGACAACTCCCCACAAAACGGCAAGAGCCTGCGGCATGTTTAAGTCATCGTTAACTGATTCAGTAAAATCATTTTGATATTTCGCTTTCAAATCTGATGAATCTGACAAATCTGATGAATCTGACAAATCTTTAAATTTAATAATATTTTGCTTCAGCCTGCCAAGCACAGCTTTTGACTGATCCAGTAATTCCCAGCTGAACAATAATCTTTTCCTGTAATGCGTGCCAAGGCACAGGTAGCGGTAATCCATAGGTGAGTATCCTTTATAAATAAGCAATTGCAGCCGTAAAAACTCGCCCTGTGATTTACTCATCTTGCCTGATTCTTCCTCCAAAAATGCGCCGTGCAGCCAGTAGTGAACAAACGGCTTGCCGTTGCATGCTTCGGATTGAGCTATTTCATTCGTATGGTGAACCGGGATATGATCAATTCCGCCGCAATGGATATCAAATGTATCGCCGAGGAATTTTTTGCTCATTGCGGAGCACTCCGCGTGCCATCCGGGGAATCCCTTTCCCCAGGGTGAATCCCATTCCATCTGCCGCTTTGTATCTTTTGGCGAAAATTTCCAGAGCGCAAAATCGGTCTTGTTCTTCTTCTCGCCGCTGAACTCTATTCTTGTGCCTTCTTCGAGGCCTTCGATATCAAGCCTTGCGAGCTTGCCGTAATCTGTGAGCTTTGAGGTATCAAAATAAACTCCGTCACCTGTAACATACGCATAGCCTTTATCATCAAGGCACTTGATGAGGTCGATCTGTTCCTGGATATATTCGGTAGCCTTAGTATATCTTGCGGGGGGAAGAATATTGAGAAGCTTCGCGTCATCCATAAAGAACTTAGTGTAAAACTCTGATATTTCCCAAACCGTCATGCCGGTTCTGGCAGAGCCTTTCTCCATCTTATCTTCTCCTGTATCACCATCGGAAACAAGATGGCCGACATCGGTTATATTCATGATGTGAGTTACTTCATACCCGTTGTACAACAAAACGCGTTTAAGAATATCCTCAAAAAGGAAGGTGCGGAAGTTGCCTATGTGCTGGTAATCGTAGACTGTAGGGCCGCAGGTATAGAGGCCCGCTTTGCCGGGCTGAATGGGTTTAAAAGCCTGTTTTTCTCTGCCTAAAGTATTGAAAAATTTGATGTCCATCCGGCAAGATACTTTAATTTGCCAAATGGTTAAATACAAAAATCATCGCCGTTACTTAATTTTTTATGTGTGCCAATAGCTCCAAACAGAATTGATATTGTTAACAATGGCTTATATATTGCATTAGCCTTTTATGCAAAAAATAATAAAAATATCTGCAGTAGTCCTTCTTTTGTTCACGTCTGTATCTGCACTCTTTGGCGGCTCGATGTTAGTTGCTGATCCAACAGGCGCGCTGCTTGAAATGACTCCTGCGGTACTGAAGGCCGGCCCTTTCAGGGATTTCTTTATACCGGGGATTGCGCTCTTTACGCTTGTTGGGGTGTCATCGCTCGTGATTGCTGTTCTCGTTATAAAAAACCGCCATCTTGCTCCATTGCTTGTTATATTTCAGGGAATAATTTTAGTTATCTGGATAACCATACAGGTAATGGTGATTGTTGAGTTCAACGCTCTTCAGTTCGTGTACTCATCACTTGGAATACTTTTCATATTCCTCGGCTCATCAATGAGTAGGTCATTAATGAAATAAGTGACTTGCTGTTTTACCGCTCAGCTATGCCTCCTAATTCAGGTGTTCTACAGCCTTTTCGGCCTGTTCCGGTGTGCCCATAAGGACGATTATATCGCCTACTGTAAGTTTAAAATCGGCAGGAGGATTTGAGATCTGTTCTTTATCTCTTACGATGGAAATAATTGTTGCCCCGGATCTTGCCCGAAGGTCTAATTCCCCTATTGTCCTGCCTTCTGCGGAGCATTTAGTGTTTATCTTATATGATTCAATGTTAATTTCATCATGCAGCGCCCGCAGAATTTTATCTTCCAGTTTTTCTTCGCCGTGTCTGTCCCTTATAACCGCATAGCGCTGTTCATGAAGCCCGTTTATTTCTTTGTTAATGGCGGATTTTGAAAAACCGTATTTCAGCATTACATTTGCGAGTATTTCGATAGATGTTTCATACTCTTCTGCAAAGACCGTATCGGCGCCAAGTTCATACAAGCGGTCAATATCAAAAACATACTTGGTTCTTGCAATGATGTAAACTTTATCGTTAAGGTAGCGCGCATTGGCAACAGCGTGATCTATCACAAGCGCATCGCTTATTGCAAAAGTTATAACTTTAGCTTTTCTTATGCCTGCTTCTTCAAGTATCTTTGCCTTTGTTGCATCACCGTAAACAACGGTTTCGTTTTTCCCGGCTGCTTCTTTAACGCTCTCCGGGTTCAGCTCAATTATAGCATACTGAATATTCCTGTTCTTAAGTACTTTTGCAAGATTCCTGCCGTTGAGGCCGTAACCTACAATTATTACGTGGTCTTCAAGCTCTGCTTTTTCATCTTCTCCCCGTCCGGCAGTAATTTTTTTATTCTGGTCAGCCACTAATTTTTTCAGCGGGCGGAATATTTTTCCTTTTTCGATCCTGTGTGCGGCTTTCGGTGAAAGCCTGAACGCGAAGGGGGTGAAAATCATTGTGAATATAGATGAGGCGAGAAATGCCTGAAATATACTGCTTGATATCAGCTCATAGCTCAATCCAAGCTTTACCAGTATGAATGAAAACTCACCCACCTGCGCAAGTCCCATGCCTGCAATAATTGCTATGCGCATTGGGTATTTCAGGAAAAGAACAAGCGAAAAGACTACGAGCGCTTTGAGGAGGAATATTCCGATGCCAAGGGAAAGTACTAAGGGAATATTCTGCACGACGTAATTGAAATCAAGCAGCATACCAATTGATATAAAGAACAGGCTGTTGAAGCTTTCCTTGAATGGTAAAATATCTGCAACTACCTGGTGGCTGTATTTCGATTCTGAAATTATCAGTCCCGCAATAAATGCGCCCAGCGCAAATGAAAGCCCGACGTAATTTGTTAAAAATGCCAT
>JANWKI010000059.1 GCA_025451455.1 Ignavibacteria bacterium | reverse complement strand
GAGCTCGGGCTCGAGAATCCCACTTCAAAACAAACCTCAGTAATTGGCATCTCACTCCTTAATATCAGTTTAAATGCTTTTTCGATCCTTTTGGATGTAATGTACTGATATGGTGTTTCATCAAATACTTTTTTGAAGAGTCTCAGGAAATGAAAATTCGACATGCAGGCTTCTTTGGCTGCATCCTCAATCTTTATTTCACTTGTAAAATTATCATCAATATATTCCTTGGCATTATTAATTCTTTTAAACACTTCAATGCGGGTTGACCTCTTTGCTGCGGGAATTTTATGTATTTCCTTTCCTATCTTCCTGTGAACTTCTAGCAATGATTTTAGCAGCATATAAAATTCTTCTTCCAGCCACTGGTCATCGTCAAACCCGACCCTTGAAGCAAGCCGGAACTTATACAAAAACGGCATAAGCAAAGCATCATGCGGATGAAGCATTTCTACAAATTCAAGCGGCTGCCCGTTTGATGATATATCGCTATCCAGAATATTATCATCGGAACATACAAGGCTCGAGAGTACACCCTCGGCAAACTTTGGACGGAAAAAGACGGAGACAGTTTCTACTTCTGTTTCGGATTGTATCCTTGCAGAATATTTTTGGCCGTAATTGAAGATAAGATAAGATGCAGGAGTTACTCTGTAATTACGGTGTTTTGTGGCAAAGTACTCTTCGCCCTTTAGTGTGAATTTAAGAGTCAGCGGGCCGGTATGCAGCGGATAATATGCCGACTTAGTTCGGTTATGAATGAGCATATTGGGCCATCCCTTCTCAATTTCAGGGCATGGGGAGTTTATATTGAATCCGGGCTTTGTATAATCGGGGTATGCTTTAAGTATCATATTGTTTTAGGATTACGAGAGCAGGCAATGTTATTGATATTTGTGCTGATTTGCAATGAAAAATAATGAATACAGGAATGCAGGCAGGCAAACAACGGGGATGCTAGGTCGGGACTACTTGTTAAATAAGATATATATCCTTCGACCCTTCAAAAAGCCTGGGTTGTCCGGCAGTGGCCGGATCATAGATAAACAGGCTCAGGGTGAGAGCTTAGGTTCAGGATGAGAATCCCTAAAGCATCATCACTTTACAGTCAAAGCCGGATTTCTCCGAAGGAGTCCTCCGGACAAAAATAGCTCCGCTATTTTATCAACAGCCCCGAGAAATCGGGACTACTTGTTCAGTTATCACTTCACAAGCAGCATTTTTTTTGTATCCTTAAAAACTCCAGCATGTGTAGTTGCTTCTATTGAATAAAAATAAATCCCGGAGGCTAAATTAGTTCCGTCAAAGGTTACTTCATGGCTTCCTGCCGTTTGGAATTCATTTTTGACGAATACTTCCCGGCCCAGAATATCGAATACCTTAATTGTTACATTACCCTCTTTTGGAATATCGAATTTTATTATTGTGACAGGATTAAACGGGTTGGGGTAATTCTGCCATAAACTGTAGCCCTTAACAATTCCCTGCTGGTTTTCGATCCCGATAGGAGTAGAAGTGTAACAGCTGTTGTAAAATGCCCGCACTTCATTCACATAAGATCTTAATACTGTGATGCTGTTCAGATAAGAATTCCCGCGCGCAATTACCTGCGCAGTAACAATAATCTGGGTATCACCCGGGTTCATATTTACCGGTCCGGTTGAAACATACATCCTGTAATCATCCTGGCTTCCGGCGTTCCACCCGGTACCTGTAACAGGGTTTCCGGAATATGCAAGCGTTGTTACAAAACCTGACGGATGAATAATGCCCGAACCATCTGTATACAGGCCTTTCATTACATTATAACTTTGGGTGAAGTTGGCGGGGTCATGATAAACAGGGTTTCCATTCCGTGTAAAGTTGAATACTTTCATTCCAAGGTCTCTGTAACGGTTTACAATTACCTGCTGCTTATTTCTGCAAATATGCACAGTATCATTTACATTGCCTGTAAAAGATAAGGCTCCCCTTAAGAGTACAAACCCGACTGCAGGAGGAGCTGTTCCATAGACGGGGTCAGAATTGGCCCCGTTGTAAGTAAATCCAAGAGAAAGCGAAGAATCACAGCCCACTTTATCATCGGTTCCGTCTCCAAGGTCATCATCTGAGAACACAGTAAAATAAGCATTATTCCATACAGAATTACTTCTGTTAATAATTGTGAACTGTGAGAAAACAGTATTGCCTAAAGCACCCGGCACGTCCAATGAGAAGTTAAGCTGCTTTATATCTGCTTTTAGCGGGGCAGTTGAGCCGCTGAAATAATCAGTATGAGATTCAGGGTAACTATCGGTAAAGGAATAAAACATTGTCTGGCTTCCGAAGTCTAGGGGTTTCCATGAATTTGAAAGAGTATCAAAATAAACCGGCGCTCCCTGGTTGGAATTACCAAGCTGAGAGTTTGGCCAATACTGCCTGTCAGTTCCGCCGGAGCCATAGACCAATTTGTAGTTCCTGTAATTTGAATCATTTCTCCCCTGAGGAATGGAATTATTATCAGTGTAGCCGGGATAATATTCATTATAGAACCCGGAAGTTGCAACCCGCGTCTGGCCGTCAACAACTGCGCCTAACCACAAGCCGGATGCAAAACGCGCATATTTACCTGAAGCTTTTGGCCATTCAAACCCGGGTAAATTTGAATCTCTATTATTATTAAAACCACCGTCATTTCTGAAAATAGTACTGATAGTATTAGCGTCAAGAAATTTGCTGTCAGCGTAAAAGTAATTGCCAACAGATCTAATGATAGTGCCGTTGCTGCCTGCGGCATATCCCCTGTTCAAAGTCTGCAGCTGAATACTGTTCAGATTATCCGGAACAAACTGCCCGCGGTTTAACCACATGTCTCCGTTGATTGATTCAAGCATAGTTCCGTTAGCGCCTGCGGCAATGAAGTACAGCAATGTATCCTCTGATATATTGATTGCATAGACAGAATGAAGATTCTCATTAGTGCCGCTTACAAGAGATGTCCAGTTAAATCCTGAATTCGTTGTCTTTAAAATAACGCCGTTATCCCCGACTGCATGAACAACAGATGTAAAGCTCCAAAAGCTGATCACTGAAAATGCATTGAGATTGCTTGTAGTGCCGCTTGACTGTTCAAACCACGTCTCGCCCAAATCAAAAGAACTTAAAATCTTTCCCGCATCACCGGCGATAAACAGGTCCATTGGGAACCCCGAAATGATATTATTAAAATTGACAGAAACCGGAGATGATTTTTGGACCCACGAGGCTCCCCTGTTGGTGCTCTTTAAGATAACACCGCTATTTCCGACTGCAATAACAGTCAACGTATCAAAAAGAGGCCAGATAGCATTCAGGTCAGCACTTGTGCCGCTCGTGAGTAAAACCCAGTTGTTGCCGAAATTTGTACTTCTCAAAATAGTGCCTGCATTGCCAACAATGTAGCCAACTGTATCAGGACGAAAAAGTATATAATTGAGGTTGTTCACTGTTCCGGATGGCTGGGTGTACCAGTTTATTCCGTTGTTAGTAGTCCTTACAATAACACCGCCATTACCGACTGCCCAGGCATTGTTATTTACTGGGGCTATGCTGTTGAGCTCACTGCCTGTACCGCTGTTTAATCTGAACCAGCCGGGCTGTGCAAATAATAACTGAGAGCTTAGAAGTAAAAGAAAGATCTGAAAGAGTCTTGGGAATTTCATTTTTTGTCCTCCGTGATAAAGTAAAAGAGTTATTCATTGACTTAATTTCTTTTCAACCAATTTACCAAAAAAGCAGGATAGTTGATTTGTAAATATAATATTTAACTATCCGGAAAAGAATGATTCTGCTCATCAATTTCCAAATGACCGCAAAAAACGCAAAATACCCCGTTTTAGTTAGACAAATATCCTGTTGGAAAACTATATTTGTTGTAATGCAGCCACAGGTACAGAAAAATATTTTCATTTATAAGTTCTTAAACAGCCTCTCTCCGGTTGGTTTCAGCAAGTATACCATTTGCTGTGTAACATTTAAGTCAAAGGAAGAGAAAGGTTATTTCGGGACATATTTTAATAATGAGATAAAAGAAAAACTTGAAGGCAAGATAGTGGTAAAATCCTGGAAAGAGCTTCCAACAAAGTTCCCTATTTGCATTTTAGGGGATTATTCACTCTCACCTAATGAGTTCAGCGGAATAATGATGATAGATAATTCACAGGCTTTGGATAACCCCGGGAAATATATACCTAAGATATTAACGGCATTTAAGAACCGCTCTACATTACTTCTTAACCAGTTTCATGGCACTCATGGCAGGGTATTCTGGGAAAATTCATATGACTCAATTAAAATTGACAGCGTGGAATCTTTTAACAGAACTTTGCTGTTATTAAAAAAAGAAGCGGCATAATTACACATTACGGTTTTGCAGGAAAATTCCTGCACTTTAAGAAATCATCAAAAAACTAAAAAGCGTCCGGTTAAGCGGGCGCTTTTTTTTTGTGGGTGAGACTGCTTTTGAAGAAACGACCTGGCAGGTCTTCCCTGTAATGCAAAACGCAAAAATGATGCAAACCGTTGCCTTTTTTGCTTGTCACACCAGTGAAAACTGGTGTCTAGACCCAGGTCTTAAATTAATATTTGATTGAAGCCTGCACGATATCTTAATACAGCACCATTCAAGCTCAACTCATTTCATGCATTCCCGCTTCAGGAAAAATTATCCTCTGGATACCAGCTTCCGCTGGTATGACAAAGGCTTTTCTCCCCTCTCCTTTAAGTAGATGCGCCGCGGCGGACAGGATGAAGCTCACAATTAGTTATCCTTTCCTGAACTTCAATATAACTTCAGTACCTTCATTTACCCTGCTGTTTATTATCAACTCAGCTTTATGTGCATCAATTATTTTTTTGCAGATTGAGAGTCCCAGCCCGAAACCGCCTGTTTTTCTTGAACGCGACCTGTCCGCTCTGTAAAAAGGTTCAAAGATATATTTCAGGTCCTCTTCGGCAATCCCGATTCCCCTATCCTTTATACTTATCAGCACTTCGCCCTGCTTATCACTAATACTAATATTTATCTCGTCACTGGAGTATTTTAATGCGTTATCTATGAGGTTGCGGAAAACTATCTGCATTTTATTCAGGTCTGCCAAAAGGTTTACTTCACTTGCGGGTTTTAGAAACTTAAGCCTGGCAGGAAGGTCATACTCAGAGATAGTTTCTTCAAGCAATTCTGCAACATCAGTCATCTCGGGTTCTATGTTCCCGAACTCTGCGTCTGAACGGTAGTTTTCAAGTAAACTTGTCACCATTTTTTCCATTTCCAGAACGTCTTCCTCTATCTTTTCCTTTGATGAACCTACTTCGAGTCCGAGCTTAATTCTGGTTAGCGGGGAGCGCAATTCATGCGAAACATCTATGAGCAGCTGTTCCTTTGAATTTATCGAATTACTGATTTTGGAAGACATTTCATTTATTGAACCGGCAAGCTCACCAAGCTCGTCACCGGTTTTAACGGGTACTTTAATATTATAATTACCGTCTCCTATCTGGTGTACGGCAAGGGTTAAATCTTTTAATGGACTGAATATCCTGCGAAGAAGGAAATAGAGAAGGATAATAATAATTCCGATAAAAAGAAAAAGCAGAAGTATAGCTCTTTCAGGCTTGAAAAGCCCGCCCGGATCAATTGGTTTGATAATAAAAACACCCTGAGGATATCTCATTACAGAATAAGGGCTTCCCATGTAATGAGCGATGAATGATTCATCTTTTTCAAACCTGTCTTTGTTTTCGGGAATAAATAAGATATCGCCCAGTGTTGGCATATCCGGGGATGAGGTCCATAGCTTTACGGGTGATTCATACCGCATTTCAATATCCAGGTCTTCACATATTTGTTTAGCTTTTACGGTATCAGGCGGCAGCCCAATATCATAAACTATGCTTTTTTCCATCTTCCTCATGAATTCCCGCAGATATCTTCGCGGCTTATCATCGGTAGTAAGCCTGAATACAATTATTACACAAATATTGAGCAGCAGCCCGAATACAAGTACGGTCAAAACAAGCTTCAGGAAAATAGTCAGTTTAGGAAGCTTAATACTCACGCTTCCACCTCTTCGAGGAAAAAAATATAACCTATGCTGTGAACGGTTTTTATTACCTGTTCTTTTTTGCTTCCGAGTGATTTGAATTTATTCCTAAGGCGTGATACCATAACATCTACCGAGCGGTCAAAAGACATCCACGAAATTCCGCGGGTATCCTGCATGATCTCGTCGCGGGAGAGCACTTTGCCGTTATGCTTTACAAACAGCAGGAGAAGTTCATATTCCGTAGATGTAAGCTCCATATCTTTATTGTGAAACATGGCAGTACGCTTATTAGGGTCAACAACCAGGTTCTTCAGTTTTACAAGTTCATTCTTTTTGAGCTTAAGCTCGCTTCGCCTTAAAACGGATTGTATCCTTGCCAGAAGCTCACGCGGTTCAAAAGGTTTGGGCAGGTAATCATCAGCGCCAAGCTCCAGCCCGACAACTTTATCGGTTACTTCTCCCCTTGCAGTAAGCATTACAACCGGAGTTTCGTGATCTTTCCTGATAAGCTTTACGGTTTCAAAACCGTCCATTTCGGGGAGCATTACATCAAGGATAATAAGGTCAAAATGATTGTTCTTAAGCTTTACAAGTCCGTCACCCGGGCTTTCCACAGCAGTAGTTTTGAAGTTATTCTTTCCAAGGTATTCCTGCAGCAGGTCATTTAGCTTACTATCGTCGTCTATTATAAGTATTGATTTTGACATTCTCTGAATTATTTAATTAACAAAGGGCGCGAGTCTAAAGAATTTCTGATCACTCAAACTCAACATGCGCCCTTAAACCTTAAAACATTTTCAAAAATAACTATCTTTGATAATACTTGAAATTCACAAACTTATTCTTTCATGCCTTTTCTGTCATGATTTCCGTCTTTGTCTCTTCCGGGACCTCTGAAGCTATCATCAAATCTATCCATCTTCTCATGTTTCTCTTTCATTAAGTCAGCGGCTTTGTTCCTTTGTTCGGATGTCAGCAGGGCGTGGAATTTAGCCATTTCGTCGATCATGAATGTTCTCATTTCTTCGCGTTTTGTTTCGCGCATTTTATCCATATCCATTACTTTCTGCTTGTCAAACGTATCGCTTCTGAACATTTTTTCCATTTCTGACATATGGTCTTTTCTCTTCTGTTTATTCTCATCCATCTTTGCTTTAATTTCATCTTTGATCTTGTTCACTTCAGCCTGCTGCTGATCGTTCAGGTTCAGCTCTTTGGCAACCTTTTCCAGCATGAATCTGAAATTTCCGTCACCCCTGTGCTTATCACGGAAACCGCTGGCAAAACCAAGTCCTACTATCCCTGTAATAAGAATAATAATGATAAGAGATCCTATAACATATTTCTTTTTACTCTTATTCTTTTTTTGCTTATTTTCAGGCTGAACAGGATCATTGAATTCCTTATTTTGGTCCTGCAGGCTGTTTGTTTCATTTTTTTCTGTCATTTTATACTCCTTATTTATTGATTACAGTACAAAACTATCACTTAAGCCTGTTAATATTATCATTTTATTGTAATGATACTGTAAATAAATGTTACAGGATTTCTGTGAGAAAATATTACCATAATACACTTCTATATTTGAAAAATATTTATTAATTTGATAGAATTTCAAAAACTTAACATTTCAAATATGAAAACAGCAATCAACCTGTTTTTTCTGCTCTTAGCACTCAACTTCAATATAAAGTCACAGGATACTTTTTCGATAACAGCAATTGACCCCGTTACCGGGTATGTTGGCAGTGCGGGTGCTTCATGCATTGCGGGTTCAATAATTCTGAGCGACGTGCACCCGAACCGCGGCGTGATACATACGCAGGCATCTTATATTTCAGGCAATCAGGTTTATGCAAGGAACTTAATGAACCAGGGGCTTTCGCCGCAGCAGATAATAGATTCTTTAGTCGCACATGACGTTCAGAATAATCCGACAGTACGCCAATACGGTATTACAGACAATATAGGAGGCGGAAGAACTGCAGGGTATACCGGAGTTAACTGCACAAATTATAAGAACCATATGCTCGGAACAACATTCACAGTTCAGGGCAATATCCTGCTTGGCCAGCAGATACTTGATTCCATGTTCGCAAGGTTCACAAATACTGCCGGAACTTTCGCCGAAAAATTAATGGCTGCACTGCAGGGAGCAAAGGTAATTGGTGCAGATACCAGATG
>JANWKI010000058.1 GCA_025451455.1 Ignavibacteria bacterium | reverse complement strand
GTAATACGGACGCTGGGCAGTAAGAGAATAATCAGGTTCCGCTATCCTGTAATTAGAATTCAGGCTGCGCGATAGTGAGAACTCTATTACACCCAAAAGAGGTGTATTTGGTACTGATAAGCCCATATAATAAAACTCGTCTCTTTGTATGTTATTAATAAGCAATTTGCATTTTCCGGAAGGCAATAATGACATGTCAAATATCAGGTCAGATTCTCCTGAAGCGTTGGTTATGTATTTTGGAGTAATTTCTATCCCTGTTAACATATGTTTGACTTTTGAGGTGTTTTCTGCCACTTCTGATGAGTGGTGGAAACGGTAGGTTTGGGATGATATCTTTGAAATATCATTTATCCCAACAACTCCAATCGGGTCAACAGTCATGTGCAGGCTGCTGCGCAGCGCTGCCGGATCAGCAACCTGGTTGTTGAAACAGAAGAAATCATCTTTTGAAAATTTTGCCGGTAAATTATTAAAGTTCAGTACTTCAGGGTTGTTAAGAACCAGCCAGAAAGCCAGCTTTTCATGGTTCCCGTATGAAAAGCGCAACAGGGGATCGCCGGATAGGTTCTCTCCCATTATTCTTGCAAGAATCGTAAAACCTGCTTTTTGATCTGTTTTCCTGAATATCAGGTCAAGGCGGTTCATTGTATCATTGCATTCAACGGTTGGGACATATTGAATATCCAGTTTCGGCTCTAAAGAATAATCTTTACAGTAATTGTTTTTATAAAATAACTGTTCAAGAGAAAAAGAGAATAGTTCTTTATATTGAATGTTATTGCTTCCCATAAAATTCTAGGGTTCCACCAGGTCAAGTTCAGTAATAACAGGCTCTTTAATTTTTGATTTTGTTTCGAAGAACGTAAGCAGGTTCATTTTATAAATTACGCTTGGAATGTATTTAGCGCCAAGCATTGCCCATAGATTATTCTGCTGTTCAAAAGTCAGGCTGTGCATTCTTAAGCTCAGTTTTTCAATTAATTGCCAAGGTTTATTATCAGGTTTATCTACTGTTGAATTAAGGGCGGGGTAATTTTGTTCATCAAAAACAGGATTAGACTGGAAAAAACCTACAACATCAGAAAGATCCCTTAAAGAAGTCTCATAGTTACTGTTATGGGCCGCAAATAATAGGTATAAATTCAGTTCAACAGGCGGGTTAAGCTTTAACAGCTGTTTGTCATCGGTTGGGATAAACTGCGGCCGTTTTCCTTCACGTCTTTCTTCTTCAATGCCTACCAGCATTATTGTAATATGTGTCGAATCTGTAATATTGACTGTTCCATTAGGCAAAACAATAGGTTTCAGGTCCACTACTTTCCCGATATCATAGTTAACAGGGTCCTGCTCCCTTTCAACAATATATGATTCAAGCTCTTTTTTTAAAAATTCAAGTGAAGTACGGATCATATTCCGGATATAGAATAGAAATTATAAAATAACAACAAGATGAATATGTTTACCTCCAGAACATATTATGATAATCAGATATTACGGGTTTTGGGGAAAAAAGTTAATGATTAACAGTCGGTACACTGTTAAAAAATTCGACCCGAATCTATTATTTTGGCTTGTTAAAGCCGGGAATGTTTAAAATTGTGGAAATCTAGTCGACCTCAATGTATTCGTGAACAACATGTCCTCTATCAGATGACCACACAATTACAAGTGTTGTTCCGTTGCCCAGAGAAATTCTTTCTACATAATAATCATCTGCGAACAGATGTGTCGAGCCCGCAATTAATAAAAACACGGCAAAGATAATAGCCAGTACTTTTTTCATGAGAAATAATTGATTTTTTTATTGATTTTAGTGTAAAACTATTGTTTTATGAAAGGAAAAGCAAGTAGAAATTATTACAATTGTGGCATGCCTTTTAATTAAAATTTTGAGTTTTTTATACTTATATTATATTATCAACCATATTTTTAAGAATTCTGTAAATTAATTGTGGCTCGGAAAAGTGCAAATACTCCATATTACAATTCACTGGTCAGGATCCTGCAAAGGACCTCTATGGCAGATATTAAAAGATTCAGAGATTTTATTAAATCACCTTACCATAATAAAAGCAAAAAAATTATCCTGTTTTTCGAACAATTGCTTAAGTTATACCCGGATTTCAATATTGATATGCTGAACAAGGGGTTTTTTGCAAAGAAACTGAAAAGATATTCAATTTCAAACGACTCGACTTTCAGGCATCTGGCAGGCGATATTTCAAGGATATTTGAAAAATTTCTTGTTTTCGAGAAGGTGGAAAGTGATAAGTGTCTGTGGCATGATCTGTTGTTTGAAAAAATTTACGAAACCAACCTGCATGATGTGCTTGGTAACCGTGTTAAAAAATTCGAAAAATTTACCCGTAAAAATATTAAAATTGACAGCCTTTCCTTAATAAGCCTGTACAATATAGAAGGCAGTATACTTAATTTCTTTTCCGGTAATATTTCAGATAACAAAAAAATAAATGAACATAAGATGGAAATTCGCAAAAAAAGACACAATTATTTACTGCTTTTCTATCTGGTGGAAATGGTAAAAGAACTGGATGAAATGGAAAATATCAGACTGCAATCGGGTTTATCGGTAGAAAAGACATTCCCGGTTCTTTCAGATAAAATGAAACTGATAGAGCAAATGTTTGAAATGCATTCGCAATTGTATGGGAAAGGAGACTTCACTCCTGCTTCGCAGGTTTACTATAGTTTATATAAGTTAACAGTGACCCCGTCAAACAGTCTGTACTACAGTGATTATAAAAATTTACTGCTAAAATATGAAGAACGGTTTTCAGTTTCTGAGCTGACTTATTTATTTAATAAGTTAATTGAGATAAATCTTATCAGGCTGACCAGGTATTACTCAGGTATTAGACTTCGCAGGGAGATTATGAAAATATATTCTTTAATCCTGGAAAAAGGATATTATGATAAGATATTCGGAAAATATATGCCGATCGAAATTTACAGGAACATCCTTGTAATTTCATTAAGCTTAAAAATGTTTGACTGGTCGAATAATTTCATTGTTAATTTTAATAATAAGATAATTCCCGGGGAGCGGAAGAATATTCAGCAATACAGCTTATCTATGCTGGCTTTTGAAAAAGAAGAGTACGAGAAGGCACTTAACTATATCAACAAGATCAATCCGCAAAGAACCTCGTTAAAACTTGATATTAAAAATATCCTGCTTAAGCTGTATTTTATTATGGATTACAATGAATCTGCTATATCGTTATTGGATTCATACAAGACTTTTCTTCAGAATAACAGATCGATTTCTGCGGACAGGAAGATTAGGCATCAGAATTTTCTTAAAGTGGTTAAGCAGCTTATCAAATATAAATCTGAGCCTGCAAAGATAGATCTTGAATCTATCAGCGAGTATATCTCTAAATCCCCGTATTTGATTCATAGAAAATGGTTAGTAGATAACATCGATAATTTAAGGAAGAACAGGGAAATTGCGGTTAAAAAATAGGACTAAGCCATCACCGGCATTCTGTAGTGTTCAATTCATATCATACGGTATTTTTGTTATATTAAACTGTTATTTGCTTATTACAGGTTAACTAATTAATTCTGTTGATAATTTAATACTTCGAAAAATATCAGAACCATGTGTAACTATATGATAGTACTAATGATCTGTAATCTAAACTTGCATTTGTAGATATTGTGCTGTTTAACTGAAGGGTTATTAAATTTGTCTGTTTGATTGAAACTCCAAATGAGACTCCGCCTCTAAAATGCCTTATATAATCATTTAACTTGTTATCGTTAATTGATGTCTGGCCTCCATTAACATAAGTACCGCTGAGTGCAATTCTCATATTATTACTGAAAGTATGGCTTAAGTGTGTTTGAATACTGTATAGCGGAGATTGTTTAAGGGCCTTACTCCCAAGGTACACATAATTTGCTGTAGTAAACTTTACTCCGCCGTATAATTCACAGAAGAACTGGCCTACTCTGATGGAGAGCCCCACTTCCGGTTTAAAACCCCATCTGTTCGATCCAAGATTTACAACCCTTTCAGGATAGTACTGCCCCAGTGGAATAACAATTACGATACTTGCCCCGATAATTGCTTCCTGCCTGTATGTTCCGAAATTTTTTGGCTCAAGCGGAGGTGAACCGAAAATATTCAAACCGATTCGGAGGCGCATGTCATCAAATCCGGTTCTTGTTCCGGCGGTATCGAGTCCATTAATTTTGGCAGTGCCTGACATGAAAGAAAACGGGACTATAAGCTGAATTCTCCCGAGTTTTCCAAAAAAATCAATAGTACGCAAATATCCCGCTACTATTTTGTGAGTTGTAGTATTAAAATTCTGGATTGGCGATGCGGGATCGCCTATAACGTTACCGTCAACTAAGGCGTAAGAAACAGCAGCTGAATTCATTTTAAGAGGTAAGTTATTGTACACCCATGGATCAAGGTCCTGAGCAATCAGTGCTCTTGAAAAGAAAATTAACAGTATGGTTAAACCTGCTCTGATTGAATTCATTTTTTTTGCTTTAAGTAAATTATCCTATTTATTAAAATTGCCTATACCAAAGAAGGGCGGTGTAAAAAGCATCAACCCGATCTCGACACCAGCTCCATTATTACCTCCGATTTCATCATCAAAGGTTAAAGCGAATACTGTATATTGGTTAGGCTCCCACCGTAAACCGGTTCTGTATTCAGGCTTGGTATTTGCTTCACCTGCCGAACCATATAATTCTCCTACTACTGCTAGTTCGGGATTGAACGGATACCATGCTAAACGGGTGGAATAATTAAAAGCCCATGCTGTCTTACCATCTGCACCATAATCTCTGGTTACACTGGCTCCAGGCATAATATCCCATGAAAGTCTGTAACCAAAGAACCCAAATGTAATAGGCGCATTTGTCCAGTAAGTTCTAAAAGCGTCGTCAATTCTCTCGCTGGCATCCAGAAAACCAGGTTCTAAGCCGGTACCAAATTTAACTGCAAGCCCTCCCGTTTTTGATTTGTTTTCATAAATCATATATTTCGCATAGAAAGACAACGAGTGGCCGTCATCTGTCAAAGGGTCTTTATCACTGTTGTAAAGGTATGCAGCAGCGGTAAACTCCCACTTACGTAACAAAGAAAATGTGGTCATAAACATCAGGTTTCGCTCTCCTGCTGTCAGAATGATCGTGGAGACACCATGGGGTTTGGATAAGTAGTTATCTGAATTAAACTGCTGGGCATGAAGAAGGCCTTGAGTAATAAACATTATACTCAGCGTTATTATGCCTGAGGTTTTATTGAAATAATTCTTCAT
>JANWKI010000057.1 GCA_025451455.1 Ignavibacteria bacterium | reverse complement strand
TCCCTTACATCGGGCAATGCGCGCGCAACAATTACACTCATAGAGTAATCAAGGTAAGAGTTCTGCATTTCTTCTTCTATGTTGACAGGTATTATTTTTTCGTTAGCCATTTATGTGTTAAGTATAAAAAATTTTCCGGATGAATGGTTCGTTAAATCTATTCGACGGGTTTTATTCCCTGCATTGCTCTTAAAAACCCTATCTGCCCTGTATGATAACAATCATGAAATAAAAGCTGACGGAAAAATACGAGTTTCTCTTCAGTTGAGCTTAAGAGTTCATTCCCGATTCCCTCTGCAGTGCTTCTGCATTTATCGCTAAGTTCACGAAGCTTGCTAATATCCTCCTGCCATGATGCCTCGTTTTGAACTTCAGGAAGAGGCGCCCAGTTTGATTCCTTTGCATTAAGCGCTGTGCCTTCATTAACGTATGTAATAGCCCAGAATTTCCAGTAAGCTATATGACGTACAAGCTGCCAGATACCATGTCTATCGGGTGCTGGTTTATATAATGCCTGCTCTACTGTTAAACCCTCGATCTGCTTTAGAAGGCTTGCCTGCCAGAAATTCTTGCCGCTTGTGAACTGGTCAAGATCACTGATGTATGAGCCTATCGGGCTTAGATTTTGTGCTTCCAAGTTAGATATTAATTAAGTAAAATTAGAAGTTTATTTTAGACCGGAATAGTATTATTGAAGGGTAAATTTAACAAAAAAAACGGTCTAATTCAATTCAGAAACGAAGCCGGGTAGGACAGAATTAAGTTTTTCGGAAGCTTTATTTGCAATTAACAATACTTCATCGTGAGATGTTTGCTGTGGTTTATTTTCCCTGAGCAGGTTTGTGATTACTGAAACAGCAATTACATTAATTCCAAGCTCTCTTGCAGCGTATACTTCGGGAATTGTAGACATACCTGCGGCATCAAGTCCGATCTTTTTCTGATACCTGATCTCTCCGCAGGTTTCATACGCGGGTCCGGGGTAATACCCGTAAACTCCTTCATGTACTTTGACTTTCATTTTATTTGAAACATTCAGGAATTTATTCTTAAGATCTTTTGAATACGGGAATGAGGTTCTTTTGTGGTTTATCTTATCCACGAAATTAATATGAGAGTTTATGAGCATCAGGTCTCCTTCTTCAAAATTCCCGTTCAGCCCGCCTGCTGCATTTGTAATAAGTATGTTCTTTACTCCCATTTCCGAAGCCAGGGTTATTCCGGAAGTTAACGATTGAAAGCTGTGTCCCTCATAAAAATGCTGCCTGCCTTTAAACACAAGCAATCCGGAGCCATTAAGATAACATGTATACACAACTTTGTTATGAATGCCGTTATTATCCTCCATAAGTATCTCTTTTGATGAAATGAGGTTTTCATCTAAATCCACCCCGGAACCAAGTATGAGCCCTAAACTTATATTACTAATATTTATCAATTTACGTGAACAGCTATCTTTTTATGTTTCAAAATAATAATATTTTTAGCAAATTTACAGCTGAAAATACTATATCAAAAGTAAGGAATTCGAAGTATTTTGCAGTTGAAACAAAGAGCAGCCAATTATTGTTAAATATATGTGAAGAAATACATATTAATAATTACAAAATATAGTAAAATCAGACAAATATAAATGGAAACAGAATCAAGTATATCGAAGGCGCAGGAGTATTTAGAGAGAGCTTACAAGTTCCAGATGGACGGGAATTATGATGAGGCGGTAAGGAATTACAAACTTTCAATAGAGTTTTTCCCGACTGCCGAAGCACATACTTTTTTGGGTTGGGCATACAGTTTCCTTGGTGATCTTGATAAAGCTATAGAAGAATGCAAAACTGCAATTGATATCGACCCTGACTACGGAAATCCCTATAACGATATCGGTTCATACCTGATACAGCAGGGAAATTATGATGAAGCGATCACATGGCTTGAAATGTCACTCAAAGCAAAAAGATATGATTCTTACCATTACGCTCATCTGAACCTTGGCAGGGCATATGAACTGAAGGGATTATGGTTCGAAGCAATTGCAGAATATAAAACAGCCATGAAGCTTTCGCCTAAATATGACCTGGCAA
Organism: Ignavibacteria bacterium; assembly: GCA_025451455.1. Taxonomy (GTDB): domain Bacteria; phylum Bacteroidota; class Ignavibacteria; order Tepidaquicellales; family OLB5; genus OLB5. The sequence continues at coordinate 7,286 of JANWKI010000057.1, read as the reverse complement.
AAAAATTGTATTATACACTTCAGGGTAAGCTTAACTGATTTTTGATTGTTAAGCTAATACCGGTAAGAGGAGTTCAACTTTAAATCAATGGATATTATCAGAAAAGAGCTTCAAAACAAGGGTTTTTACCCTTTTGTATTCCTGTTTACATTACTTGTCATTTCAGCTCTGTTTCAAAGCTGTGAGCAGTCAAATATTTTTTCAGATAAAGATGATGTGGATTTAGGCGAGCAGTTTGATAAGGAAATAAAAGCAAATCCTAAGGAATTCCCAATGCTCGATGGCCATCAGGATGTAAAAGACTATGTAACAAAAATGGGAAAGGAAATTCTGAATTCTCCCAAGATAAAGAAAAGAGACATATATCCATACAATTTTCAGATAATAAATGATACCATAGTAAATGCTTTTTGTACTCCCGGCGGATTTGTTTATGTTTATACCGGACTGATGAAATTTCTTGATAATGAATCAGGGCTTGCAGGCGTTGTTGGCCATGAAATTGCTCACGCAGAAAGAAGACATGTAACCCAAAGGCTTACGGCATATTACGGAGTCAGTGCATTGCTTGGTTTTATGCTGGGGGGTGACCCCGGCGTTCTGGCAGAGGTGGCTGCAAATTTGTTTGTCGGGCTGGCATTCCTAAAAAACTCGCGTGATGACGAAGCAGAAGCTGATTATTACTCAATACAATACCTCAAAACCTCAAAATGGTACCCTGGAGGTATAACTTTCTTCTTCGATAAGATCAAAGAAGAGCAAAAGAAAAAAGGTACTACTCCGGGTGATCTTGACAGGCTTCTTTCAACTCATCCTCTGCCCAATGACAGGATAAAATCAGTAAACAGAGAGCTCGGTAAAATCACTCCGCGGCCCGACCCGACTAAGGGCTTGTATACGGATGAATACCAGAGAATGAAACAAAAACTCCCGTAAGAGCAAACCCGGAATTCATTAATTTTAAACAATCTTTTTTGATGCTAAAGAAAATCACACAGATAATATTCTTTTTAATTTTCATAATAATCAGCCTGCCTTCAGCCTACACTCAGTCAAAAGATGATAAGACCATAGATGATCCTAATTTCAAGTTTACAATGAAATTGCCATCGGAATGGGAAACAAAGGACAAGAAGGAAACAATTGATAAGGACGGAATATCTTATTCCTTCGAGAAAAAGGACAAGAAAATGGCTATTATGCTCCTTGCATTCAAATTATCCTCTGTAAAAAATATTGATGACTTCATTTATAACCTCGAAAAGGATATCAGCCTTAACATCCCCCCGAAAAGCGGAGAATATGATGAGAAAGATTCCGGCACATACGATATGAAAAGCGCAAATTACAAAGATAATAAGTTCGCGGAGACGATCTTTTATTACCGTACAAAACTGCCCGATGCAACCAACAATTATGTTTACATGGTCAGGTTCATTATGAATTCAATTGATGCCAACAGCAATACTGAAACCGAGATAAAGAACATAATTTCTACTTTTCAACCTACCGTAGAGTAACTCTGCTTTAAATCCAGACTAATATGAATGATTCCCTAAAGGTTATGAAAATGTCATACCCTATTTGATATGCAGTAAAACAGATGGAAATTTAAACAATTATGCCGGGTTACTATCTAACTAATTAAGATCAGTACATTACATTACATCAAAATACCCTTGTTTAACATTAATAAATTCGTTGTAAAGCTGAATATATTTAAGTATTATTACGGTTATATCAAATTAAAGTGAAAATGAAACAACTTATTATACCTGTTTTATTAATAATAATGAGCTCCGCATTATTTGCTCAGGAAACATTCCTGCCGAATTACATGACGGACTACGAAAAATCGCAGCTCGAGTACTTCAGGAAGAATCCAACGGTAAATGAAACCGATGATACCAATCCACCGCCCGGTCCTGTACGCACTATGGCTGAATGGGAAGAACTTCAGGCACTGCAGATAACATGGACAGGACAGCTGGCTATACTCAGGCAGATAGTGGATTATGCACAGGAAGAATGTTTAGTTTATATTATATGCTCGGATTCAAACAGCGTTAAGAGTTACCTAACAAGCGGCGGAGTGGGTTTATATAATATCAAATATCTTATTACAGCTTTTAACAGTATTTGGTGCAGGGATTACGGTCCATGGGCAGTTTATTCAAACCAGTATGATACCTTGCGGATAATTGACTGGATATACAACCGCCCCGCCAGGCCGCAGGATAATGTTACTCCCGTCTTTATTGCAAATTACATGGGAGTGCCCATTCACCAGACATTGGTTGCTCCAAATGACCTTGTAAATACAGGAGGCAACTTTATGGTTGACGGTCACGGAACAGCATTTGCCTCCAAACTGATACTCAGCGAAAACGCTCCGGGAAATCCTTACGGAGTATCTGCAAAAACTGAAACACAGATAAATGCAATTATGAATTCATACATGGGGATAAACCGGTATATTAAAATGGATATCCTTCCCTATGATGTAATTCATCATATCGATATGCACATAAAACTGCTGGATGAAGAAACTCTGCTTGTAGGTCAGTATCCCGCAGGAATTGCAGACGGTCCCCAGATAGAACTTACCCTTCAGTATGTACTGAACAATTTCCAGACATGCTTCGGGAAGCCGTATAAAGTTATCCGGATACCGATGCCTCCCGGCCCGAACGGGCAATATCCCAATAATGGAGGTGATTACAGAACCTATACAAATTCAGTATTTGTCAATAAGACTGTAATTGTACCAACATATGCTCCGCAATATGATACAACTGCGCTTAGAATTTACAGGGAATCACTGCCGGGTTATAATATAGTCGGGGTTGACTGCAATGCTATTATTCCCTCGCTCGGTGCCATACACTGCATATCAAAAGAGATCGGTGTAAGCGAGCCGATATTCATTTCTCATTCGGCACTCAGAAATACTTCTAATACAACACAGCCATACGAAGTAAAAGCATATATTAAAACTAAGAGCGGTGTTTCAGCGGCAAAACTTTATTGGTCAATTGATACTTCTGCCGGATTTACACAGGCTGCAATGACAAACATTGCAGATACATTCAGGGCAAACATACCTGCGCAGCCGCTCAATACAAGAGTATACTATTACATTTGGGCAAATTCAAACAGCGGCAGAACTGTTACCAAGCCTCTGCCTGCTCCAAGGGGCAATATCCAGTTTGTAGTGACAAACATCTCGGGAATTACACAAATCGGCAATACCATGCCTGAAAAATTCAGATTGTACCAGAATTACCCGAACCCGTTCAACCCTGCAACAAAGATAAAGTTTGATATCCCGAATTCTACAGTGGTTACATTAAAAGTTTATGATATATCAGGGAGGGAAGTTTTGAGCATAGCAGCAACAAAGTTAAATGCGGGCTCATACAGTTACCTCTGGGATGCTAAGGGAAATTCAAGCGGAATATACTTTTATCGTCTCACCGGTGATGGCTTCACTGATGTAAAGAAAATGATATTGATAAAATAAAAAATTAAACAATAATAAATTAAAAGAACATAATATTGAGAACAATCATTATCACCTTCATCGCTTTATTTTCTTTCAGCCTTGTTTTCTCGCAGCAGGAAGACAGGCAGAGCATTGCAATACAGCCTCCGTTCTTAAATGTCTCTCCAAACGGCACACATAGTTCGGTTGTCATTACAAACGGTTTCGATAATATCTTTCTTGGGACAGATTTTGGAGAGCCGTATATTGCAACAAACCCGCGCGATCTGCTCAACAGTATTTGCGCATTCAACATTAACAATTTATATTATACCTTAGACGGTTATAACTGGGTAAAAAACAGTCCTGTTTTCACCGGCTATAGTGTTCTTGGCGATCCTGTAATGACATATGACAGTTTAGGAAATGCCTTTTATGTACAATTGTATCAAAACGGTGCAACGTATGGTGTTGTTGTAATGAAATCTACAAATAAGGGAGTAAGCTGGATAGGGCCATACAATGTTTACAATACCAATGTTGGCCTCTCAGATAAGGAATGGATAACGGCCGATCAAACAGGAGGACCCTTCAGCAATAATGTGTACATCGGCTGGAGGCAGTTCGGCGCATCAGGTATGCGTTTCGTAAGAAGCACAAACGGCGGTGTAACATGGTCAGCTCCATTAACTTTTAACGGCGGCCAGGGGGCATATGTTGCAGTTGGCCCTAACGGCAATGTGCAGGGAGGAAGCGTATATTTTGCCGCTGTTTCAGGAAACTCATTAGTTGTTAACAGATCTACCGACGGAGGTGCTACTTTTTCAGTTCAGCAAACGGCTGTGATAGTTTCGCCCCCCGGAGTATCCTGTGCCGGAAGGTATACTGTAAAAAACTGTATAAGAAATAATGAATTCCCGAGAATGTGCGCTGATAACAGCTTTACTTCTACAAGGGGAAATGTTTATGTTGTTTATGCTGCAAATCCCCCGGGTTCTGATGTAGCTGATGTATTTTTGGTTCGTTCGACTGATTTCGGAATAAACTGGTCAACCCCGCTGAGAGTAAATGATGATGCAACGATCGCAGATCAATGGCTTCCGTCAGTATCGTGTGATAATGTAACAGGAAAAGTTTATGTTTGCTGGTACGATTCCAGAATGGACCCGGGAGCAAATATACTTACCCGCTTATATGCTTCAGTATCAACAAACGGCGGTACAAGTTTTACTGTAAATGAAAATGTTTCGGATGTAACTTTTAATCCGAATAATATGGTTGTCGGTCAGCCCGGCGGCGAAAACTATATCGGAGATTACATAGGTAATTCAGCCATCAGGAACACAAGCTATAATGTATGGATGGACGCAAGAAATAACAACCTCGGCAGTTATGTTGCTTATTATCCGGATTATGCAATGACAATAAATCCTTCTTCAAGAAACCTTCTTAACGGTGACAGTACAACTTTTAATGTTGTTGTTCCGCAAATCAAGGGGCCTCTTTCGGAAAGAGTAAAGTTTTCAGCCACAGTTGATACTCTCCCCGCTTCGGGAACTCTCCAATTCAGTTTTCAAAACGGGAGGGATACTATCACTTCTGCACCGGACTCTGTAGTACTAAAAGTGAGAGCCATAGGCAGTGTTACCCCTAAATTGTACAGGGTTATTATTAAGGGAAGGGCTTCACTTACCGGTACTCTGATCCATTTAAGGACTGTAACACTGATAGTTAATGCCTCTCAATTGACAATTGGAACTAACAGGAACGGCATCTGCGATTTCAAAGTAAACGGGGTTCAGTATAACACTCTTCAAAACCTGATCTTCCCGGTTGGAACAACAGTAACCGTTCAGGCAATAAGCCCAAAGACCGTTGGCTTTAACAGGTACATTTACACAAGCTGGTCTGATAACGGCGATACTACACATAATGTTACCTTGAACAATAATATGTCATTGACGGCTTCATACAAGATACAGTACAGGCTGGCTATCACTTCAACTGTTGGAAATACGTTTGGCGATGCTTATCATGATTCAGGGCTGGCATTTCAGTTCGGGGTGCTCTCACGAAACATACTTTACCAGGGCAATTGGTACACCTTCCGCGGATGGACAGGAAGCGGTACCGGTTCTTACACAAGCCCCGATACTACGGGTAATGACACAGTTGTGACGATATCACTTAATAACCCGGTAGTAGAAGTTGCCAACTGGGGAACTCCGATAGGGATACAGAATTTGAGTACTGAGATACCCAAAGAATACAAATTGTATCAGAACTTCCCGAATCCTTTCAACCCGCAAACCAATATCCACTTTGATATTGTTAAACCGGGTAATGTAAAAGTTATTGTCTTTGACCTGCTGGGCAGAGAGGTACAGACTATTGTTAACCAGGACCTCATCCCCGGAAAATATAATGTTGATTTTAGGGCCGATAATTTTGCCAGCGGATTATATTTTTACAAGATAATTACTAATGATTTTGTTGATGTAAAAAAGATGTTGATAGTCAAGTAAGTTATTACTTGACTGAAATCCCGATACTCTCGGGGTTGATAGTCAAGTAAGTCAATACTTGGCTTACAAAAAAATTATTGTTTTAAGGCAGGTTTTTTTTCACCTGCCTTTATTATTTTCATTTCTTTTTTGTTACCGGTCTTCTATCTTCGTAGATTCTGAAATTTAAATCGATTAAATAATTTATGAATAACGCAAAAAGCTGGGTTGAATCAATTGGCAGATCTATCGACGCCAAAGATGCTAAAGGGTTTTCTGAATTCATTACCGAATCAGGTTCATTCAGGTTCGGTAATCAGCCGGAGGTAACGGGCAGAAAAGCCATTGAAGATTACGTTACCGCATTTTTCGGTATGATAGGTTCCAGCAAACACGAAATTGTTAACGTTTGGGATAATGGTGCTCATGTTACCTGGGAAGGCAAAGTTACCTACACACGTTTGGACGGAAAAACTGTTCCCGTTAACTTTACAAACATATTTTATATGAACGGTTCCCTGATAGAAAAATATAATATATATATAGATAACACCCCGCTCTTCGCATAAATAAACTGAACAAGGGGCTCAAGCCCCTTGTTCTAAAAAAATACAGAGTTTATCCTCTTGCCGGGGGTGTATGAAGCGCTACTTTGTTCCCTTCAGTATCAAGGAACATTGCCATATCGCCGATCTCCGGAGTAATAGGAGTTCTAGGCTGAATTACACTTCCGCCTGCTTTCTTTATCCTAGAGAGAACCTCATCAATAATTCCATCGGCATTAAGATATAACACTGCCCCTTTATCGCTTGGTGTGTATCCTTCACCGTGCACCAGTGCGCCGCTTACGCCCTGACCCTCACCCGGGAAAAATCCCATTCTGTATGGCCCCATCATCTGGTCGCTCATTTGAACGTTGAAAATTGTCTCATAGAACTTCTTAGCGCGGTCAAAATCAAGGACGGGGAGCTCGAACCAGTTTATTGTGTTTCTCATTGTTTTGATACCTTTCTGTTTTAAGATTTAGTAAAATAATTATTGTTTACAAAATTAGGGTAAGCAGTGTATGACTTACTTCTTGAAACTTGCTAATTTTTCCCCGAAGGCAGTGTACGAATTCCGCATTGCATCGGGTGACATGCCGTATTTCTGCTTGAAAAGCCAGCTAAAAGAGCTCGGGCTCGAGAATCCCACTTCAAAACAAACCTCAGTAATTGGCATCTCACTCCTTAATATCAGTTTAAATGCTTTTTCGATCCTTTTGGATGTAATGTACTGATATGGTGTTTCATCAAATA
>JANWKI010000056.1 GCA_025451455.1 Ignavibacteria bacterium | reverse complement strand
GATAATTATTCATACCAGTTCGGTAAAAAGGTATATGACCTGAGCACAAGAACTCATGTGATGGGTGTTCTGAATATTACCCCTGATTCATTTTCTGACGGCGGGAAGTTCATGAAGCTTGATGCAGCAATATCACATGCCAAACAGATGGAATTAGATGGAGTTGATTTCATAGATATTGGCGGCCAGTCAACCCGCCCCGGCGCTGAAGAGGTTTCTATTGAAGAAGAATTAAGCAGAGTCATTCCGGTAATTAAAGCACTTGCCGGTGATATTAAGATCCCGATATCAATTGATACATACAGCTCTAAGGTTGCTGATGAGGCTTTATCGTGCGGTGCTTTAATTGTTAATGATATAAGCGCATTTAATTTTGATAAGGAAATGGCGGGTGTAATTGCAAAGCATAATGCTACTGCTGTAGCAATGCATATTAAAGGTACTCCGCGGGATATGCAGAACGCGCCGCATTATGTTGACCTGATGTCAGAGATTATTCAATATTTCGAAAACGCCGCATGGAAGGCAAATGTAGCAGGCATAAAACAATTGATTTTTGATCCGGGAATCGGTTTCGGGAAAACGGTTGAACACAACTTAAAGATCCTGAAACACCTTGGTGAAATGAAAAGGCTTGATACGCCTATTATGATAGGTGTTTCCAGAAAGAGCATGATCGCAAAACTTCTTAACAATGAAGATATCGATGACAGGCATGAAGGAACTATTACCCTCAATGCAATCGGAGTATTGAATGGAGCGCATGTAATCAGAGTTCACGATGCCAAAGAAGGTGTAAGAACTGCAAAAATACTTGATGCTTTCAGAAGAACTGAGTAAACTGTATCCAATAAGTAAATTATTCTCAAAACCGGTAAGTTCATAATTACCGGTTTTTTTTATTCTATTCAGGCTATAAATCAATGAAAAACCCTTATGTACCGAAAACAGCTATTTGTTCAAATCTCACTAAACAAGCTATACCACTCTATTGCAAAAACAGAAATTAACCACTATGTTTACGATAGTCAGTTAGTATATATAGCTAGATATAGTCATATGAATTACTAACTATAAAACAGTAGGTAATACAATTTCTTTATTCAAGGGGGAATCTAAATGAGAAAGTTTACAATTGCTGTATTCATTTTTTTCATCTTAGTACAGGTCAGATTGCAGTCTCAGCCTTACGGTTGGTTTACTCAAACCAGCGGAACTGCCAATAATCTTAACAGTGTATATTTTGCAAATGCGAGCACGGGTTTAACTGTCGGGCAGTTAGGGACTGTTCTCAGGACGACAAATGGCGGAACTAACTGGATTGCTCAATCAAGCGGAGTTACAAACCATCTCTTTGGTGTTTTCTTCATTAACTCTAGTACCGGCTGGATTGTAGGGGACGTTGGAATTATCCTGAAGAGCACTAACGGAGGAGTGAGCTGGGTAGCACAGAGCAGCACTACCAATGTTCAGTTAACATCCGTCAGTTTCAGGGATGCAAATACCGGGTACGTTGTCGGATGGTACGGAGTATTCCTGAGAACTACAAATGCGGGGGTCAACTGGACTAAATATCAAACCTCTATTGTTACTGATCTGAACTGTGTATCTTTTGCTGATGCAAATGTAGGTTTTGCAGGCGGGCAGTACGGAGCACTTGTCAGGACTTCAAACGGCGGATTGAACTGGGTTACTGTATCAAGCGGTACCGGTATGCAGCTTGAAGACATTACATTCCTGAACGCAACAACAGGTACAATTATCGGGCAAAGCGGCGTGATCAGAAAGACCACAAATGCGGGTGTCAACTGGGTTGCTCAATCCAGCGGAACGGGAAGCTGGTTAAACGGCATGTCTCTGCAAAACTCAACTTTCTGTGTTGTAATAGGAGAAAACGGGCTTGTGAGAAAAACTTCCGATGGCGGTTTAAACTGGTATTCACAGGTAAGCAACACCGGAAACTGGCTGAGGAAAGACAACTTCATTGATACAAACATTGGCTGGGCAGTTGGCGATCTCGGAACGATCATCAAAACAACAACAGGCGGCTGGCTTCTGCCGGGAACAGCAACACTCTCTGCACCTGCCAATGGCGCTACATGTTTCTCCCTGACAGGTACTCTTGACTGGAGTGATGTATTCCCGCCGATTTCCAACTACAGAGTTCAAATAGCAACCGATCTGAATTTTACAAATATAGTTCATAACATGCCGGGAATAAATGTCTCACAATATGCGATACCGGCAAATGCATTAAGTTATAATACTCTATATTACTGGCGAGTCAAAGCTACAAACCAGGTTGGAGAGGGACTCAACTGGTCGAGCGTAAGAAACTTCAGGACCACGACCCAAATGCCGGCTGTTCCAGGACTTATTGTTCCCTTAAATAATGCAACTACTTCTGTTACACCACTTCTCCGCTGGGATACTATTACAACAGCAACTGTTTACAGGTGCAGGGTAGCTACTGATACAGGGTTTACAAATCTGGTGCTTGATTCATCCGGCAATGCAAACAGATACATTAACATCCGTGCCGGAGTTCTTCAGTCAAATACCAGGTATTACTGGAAGGTTAATGCAGGCAATTCATGCAATACAAGCGGTTATTCCGTAAGATGGAGTTTTATTACAAGTATGACCGGAATTACCGTTAACGGGACTGAAATTCCAAAAGTTTTTGAACTTTACGCAAATTATCCAAATCCATTTAATCCTTCAACTTCGATAAAATTCGATCTTCCGAAAGATTCAAAGGTGAGGATAATTGTTTATAATGCAATTGGCGCAGAAGTTTATATGCTTGTGAACAGAGATCTTTCAGCAGGCAGGTACAGCGCCGATTGGGACGGTTCAAATTTCGGAAGCGGAGTATATTTCTACAGATTTGAAGCATCAGCGAATGAAAAGGGGGGAGAACTGTACGCTAAGACCAGGAAAATGGTTCTGGTAAAATAATTTTTATTCATTTGTTCTAATGAATTATTAATGTTTTCTAAAAAAACCTATTTAAGGAAAACCTCTAAAGGAGGAAAAAATGAAAAAGATAATAATTTTAACAGCGGTTTTGTTTTTCATCGTCTCATCCTCGGTTTCTTACAGCGAGATAGTTTCAAGGATCATGACTTATAACGGCCCGGGCAGCCAGCTGGATAAATGCTCGGCTATCACTCAGGATTTCCAGGGGAAAGTATATGCAACAGGCGTCAGTTGGGGGGGAAATACCACAAAAGACGACTTTGCTACAATAAAATTTGCCGAAGACGGAGATTTTCTGTGGGTTCAGAGGTTTGACGGACCCGGCCATGACCTGGATTATGCCTCTGCTATTACAGTTGATAATGCCGGCAATGTTTATGTTACCGGATGGGCCAGAACAGGTACAACCTACGGTACTGAAGACTATTGCACTATTAAGTATAATACAAACGGCCAGCAGCAGTGGGTAAGGTTATATGACGGAGCAGTAACTTCAGACTGTTATTATTATGATTATGCAAAAGCGATTTGGGTTGATGCACTGGGGAATGTTTATGTAACCGGAACAAGCTGGGGCAATGATAATTTAAACGGCGACTATCTTACAGTTAAATATAATTCAAGCGGTACCCTGCAATGGGCAAAAAGATATAACGGCCCTTCAAGCTGTGAAGATATTGCAAATTCGATAGCCCTTGACGCTTCAGGAAATGTATATGTAACCGGAGGAAGCGTAACAACAAACAAAGGTTTCGATTATCTCACAATAAAATACAATTCCAGCGGTGCACAGCAGTGGACAGCAAGATATGACGGTCCCGGTGTAAATGACGATATGGCTAATGAACTCAGAGTTGATGCCGGCGGAAATGTTTACATTACAGGTTCAAGCAAAGGCTCAACTTCAAAGCTGGATTATGCAACAATAAAGTATAATACTGCTGGTCTGCAGCAATGGCTAAGCAGATTCAATGGTGTTTCAAATGATACTGATGTTGCAACAGGCCTTGATCTTGATGTATATAACAACGTATATGTTACCGGGTACAGCAAATCTACACCCATAGGCACAACAGCAGGGTATTATGACTATTTTACGGTAAAATATGCAAATGCAAACGGCAGCTTGATGTGGCAGAATAAATATGACGGCGGCGGAGTAGATAAGGCATGGGATATAGCTGTAGTCAGCAGAGGCTGTGCTTCAAATGTTTTGGGCGGAGGCGGAGATATTCCGTGCTGGGATATTGACATTTACGTTACAGGGCAAAGTGCGGGAATAGGCACAAACAATGATTTCGTTACATTGAGATACATTGAAGACGGTTCTTCAAAATGGACTAACAGGTTTAACGGCCCGACAAATGCTTCAGATGCTGCATACAGCCTTTCAGCAAATGACAATTATCCGATAGTTTATGCAGGCGGATCTTTCGCAAATGATTACGGAATTATCGGAATAACAGAGGCAAGGCCGTTTGACAACAATAATTTTAACGGACTTTCAACAAGCTATCCTAATCCGTTCAATCCTGAAACTAATATCATATTCAGGGTTTCAAAAGAGTCGAATGTAAAAATAGTTATTTTTGATGTACTCGGAAAGACTATTGCGGAGCTTGTGGATAAAAAGTTTGCAGCAGGCACTCATGCAGTCAACTGGAATGCTTCAAATTATAACAGCGGTGTATATTTCTACCGTATTGAAACCGAGTACGGATTTGAAACCAAGAAACTAGTACTGATCAAATAAAAGCAATTAAATACCTCCGTAAGAATTTCCACTGCTCAAGTGGGAAGCTCTTCGAATAAGGCGTTTCTAATAAATGGTGGAAACGCCTTTTTTATGGCACTTAACCCTGACTATAAAATTAATTAATTTTTTCCTATATTTGTTAAATTTCTCATAAAAACACGTTATTTCTCATATTTTTAGCCGTTATTTATGGCGATCAAGATAAATATTGGTACTTTAAACGAGGGGAGCCAGCAGCTGGTTCTAAATAGTGACTCCAAAGAGATAGGTCTTGATGAGAACCTCGCCACGGATCCGATCGAAATAACTCTTGATCTTTTCAAAACAACACACCAGCTTGATATTCGGGCGAAAATAACAGGGAAACTTAAACTGGAATGCGACAGGTGCCTGGAGATCTTTGAAAAACCCTTTGATTCGGATTTTGAACTTGTCCTTGTTCAGAAGAACCGGCGTGAAGAAGAGATAAACGAGGAAAATATCAGGACATTTGATGCACACATGAAATCAGTTGATATTACCAATGATATTAAGGAAACTATAATCCTTTCTGTGCCGATGAAGAAACTCCCTGAGGAAAAAAATGATGGTTCTTGCTCCTGGTGCGGCAAGTCAAGGGAATTTTGGAGCAGCATCATAAAGATAGATGAAGAAGAATTGAATTAGAGTTATAAATAAAAAAAACAATAAAAATCAGTAATAATTCAAAGGTGATAAAATGCCAAATCCAAAACGCAAACATTCAAAACAACGGAGCAGGAAAAGAAGAACTCATTACAAGGCTTCCGCTCCAAGCACGATGTCCTGTTCAAACTGCGGTGAAACAAAACTAATGCATAGGGTTTGCCCGAGCTGCGGGTTCTATGACGGGCGCTCGATAGTTATTCCCAAAAAATAAGAAAGAAAAAAATCCTATTTAAAATTGAGCCAAGGGACTGATGATACAATTACTATTTCCCTGGATGCAATGGGCGGAGATAATGCTCCCTTAAGCGAAGTTGCCGGAGCAGTTGAAACCGTTAGGGATACTAAAGGAATTAATGTAACCCTGACAGGGATCAGTGAAAAAATTGAGAAGGAACTGAAAAAATATTCTTTTGACAGTTCCAGGATAAAGGTTCATCATGCATCCGAAGTGATAGAAATGCATGAAAGCCCAGCAGAGGCCATCCGAAAAAAACCCGATTCATCCATTATTTCCGGCTTAAAGCTACAAAAAACCGGCGAGGCACAAGCCTTTATCAGCGCCGGCAATACCGGTGCGGTTATGGCTGCATCGCTCTTTACCCTTGGCAGAATTGCAAACGTATCAAGACCCACCATAGGCTCCAGGTTCCCGACCGAAAGAGGCATCACAATTGTTTTTGATGTAGGCGCAAATGTTGACTGCAAACCGGTAAACCTTTTGGAATTTGCCGTTATGGGCTCCGTATTTGCCGAGCATATTTACAGCATTAAAAACCCAACGGTTGGGCTTTTAAGTGTTGGCGAGGAAAAATCAAAAGGCGATCTTCTTACTACACAGGCATATGAACTCCTTGAAAAAAGCGGACTGAACTTCATTGGAAATGTCGAAGGCCGTGATATTTTGAACGGCAGCACGCATGTAATTATTTGCGACGGATTCACCGGCAATATTGTATTAAAATTTGCCGAAGGTGTACTGGGACTCCTGAAAACCAAGTTTACTGATTACGCAAACCGCGGGCTTATCAGCAAGCTGAAAGTAGGTATGGCTTACGGCACACTTAAAACCATTATGAAAGATTTTGATTACCAGGAGTACGGCGGTGTACCTCTGCTTGGCGTAAATGGTGTTTCGATAATCGGCCACGGCAGGTCATCACCCCTTGCAGTAAAGAATATGATATTAAGAGCTGAGCAAATGGTGAGGGCAAAGATAAACGAAACAATTGCCTCCAGAATTAAGGATATCAAAGAATTTACTGCATAGAAGCAATTACCGGTTTTCATTTGATGATATTTGTTTGTGACATACCGAAACACATTTTTTTTGATTCAGTGCTTTTATTCTGACAACCATTAAAAATTGAAAAATCAAAGTATATGAATAAGATCAGAGCTGCAATAACATCAGTAGGGCATTATGTTCCTGAAACAGTATTAACTAATAAGGATATGGAAAAGCTTGTTGAAACCCACGATGAATGGATCGTATCCCGAACAGGCATTAAAGAAAGGCGTATATTAACCAACGGAGAGCCGATCTCGTTTATGGCAGTTGAAGCAATTAATATGCTGCTAGAGCGCAGGGGGATCAAAGCAGATGAGCTTGACCTGATACTTGTGGGAACCGTTACGCCTGATATGTTCTTTCCTTCTACGGCATGTATTATTCAGGAAAAGATCGGGGCAACAAAAGCATGGGGATTTGATGTACTTGCAGCATGTTCGGGTTTCATTTTTACTATGGTAGCCGGAATGCAGTTCATAGAAAGCGGAATGTATAAGAAGGTCCTGATCGTTGGTGCTGATAAGATGTCCTCCATTACTAATTACAAAGATAGAAATACCTGTGTTTTATTTGGCGATGGAGCCGGTTGCGTTCTGCTTGAACCATCCGAAGACCCTGGTTACGGAATTATGGATAACATCATGCGTGTTGACGGAAAAGGAGGCAAATACCTGAACATGCTTGGCGGCGGAAGCCTGAATCCGCCATCTCACGATACTGTTGATAAGAACTGGCACTATGTTTACCAGGATGGTAAGATCGTATTTAAAGATGCCGTAAAGGGAATGGCTGATATTTCAGTTGAAATTATGCAGAAGAATAATCTGAAAGCCGAAGATATTGCGTACCTTGTGCCGCACCAGGCTAATATGAGGATACTTACTGCCTGCGCCGACAGAATGGGCCTGCCGCATGATAAAGTTATGGTGAATATCCATAAATACGGCAACACTACGGCGGCTACAATCCCGCTCTGCTTAAGTGAATACTGGGCAGAAGGGAAGATCAAAAAAGGGGATAACCTTGTTCTCGCAAGCTTTGGCGCCGGTTACACATGGGGCTCAATACTTGTAAAGTGGGCGTATTAATGTCATCTTGAGGAGTTTTAGCGGCGAAGGATCAGGTTATGTTATGATATTTATACTTTCTTCATTTAACGGAAGGAAATCCGTTCTTCAGCTATTTTTTTAGATACAAAATCCTGACATTTACCCTTATATTTGTGTAAATAACAACCTTCGTTATGAAAAAACTCTATGCTTTATCTCTTCTTCTATTACTCACGTCAATTAATATATTTTCTCAAAGCGGATGGTTCTGGCAGAACCCGTTGCCGCAGGGGAATGATCTGAACTCTTTATACTTCAATCAAAATAGTGAAGGCTTTTTGGTGGGAAATTCAGGAGTCTTTTTGAATAGTAGCAATGGTGGGTTAAATTGGGATG
>JANWKI010000055.1 GCA_025451455.1 Ignavibacteria bacterium | reverse complement strand
GGCATCTGTTCAATCAGCCTGCTGATCTTCTTAATCTCAGTATTAACTGATTCATTTATATTATACAGTGATCTCAACATCAGCAGACGGGAATAATTTCTGAATAAGTTTATGTAAAAAAACCTGAATGCATCACTGAGATTAATGCAGATATTGCTGCAGGGATTGGTATTTTTTCCTCTGTAAACCTCTTTTAGCAAATGATCTGCTTCAAGGTTACCAATGAGATATTTATAGAGATAGGAATCTGAGCTGTTTTCCGAATAAGTATTTTTCTGTTCAAAATACGTTTTATACCTGTTCCGGAAAATATTATTAACTCCTCGTTGCTTCAATTGCTCCAGGTAACTGAATTCGTATTGTGTTTTGTTATTCAAAAAACCCCTGATACTGATGTACTTTTCAAGCAGTTTTTTCAGCCTGGTGTACAGATTGTTAAGAGAGTTAAAATGTACCTCACTGTTCTTTGGGAATATCTTAAAATATATTTTTGCAGGATCTATCGATTTAGAATTAAACTCCGGGTAATACAGCCTCAGGATCTCAAAAAGCTTTGCAGTATTCCTGCTTTCATTGATGAAAGGAGAATAAACAAACCTTGCAAACTCGTTCATTTCATCTTTTGAGATAGACTGAAACAGTCTGTATAATTTTGATTTTTCCATAACTTCTCAGTTTTAGAAGGTGAATATTAAAATCACAAAATACTTGATAATTTTGCAATAATTGACAAAATAATCAATATATGGTCAATTTACTAATCAAATTTTAATAACAATATGGTGAAAATTAATAAAAGATTCTTTGCTTCCCAATACACGGTATTGTTATAATTGTAGTACATCCAAACAGTACAGGTTTTAGAGAGTTTTCGTCAAAAATATAGATTGGCATTAGATTGCTGACGCTTAATTCTCTGTTTTATAAAGAGTTAATTCTCTTATTCAAATTCCAGAGCAGCGCGGAATTAATTGTTAATACAATTGAATTCAGGTTAGTTAATTGCCTGAAGGGATTCTTAGCCGTTTAGTGAACTTTTAAGAATTTGTTTATGAAAGATAGCAAAAATCCAAATAATCCGGTTCAGAACCACAATGAATATTCTCTTAACCCTATAGGTGATATTCTGACTGAAAAAGGGATTCTGCACGGTTATTCAAGATCAGGAGATTATCATAAAAGCGGGCAAAAAGATCTGGAAACTTTTATAAATATTATTGATACACCCATATGGCTGCTTCAAAAAGGCAAAAAAGGGAAATTATACTATGCCGGTGTAAACAGCGCATACTCTAAACTATTGGGTATAAGGAAAGAAGTTTTGATAGGAGAACAGATTGACAATTTCCAGGGATCCGGCATATCAAAATTAATTTATGAAAACATATCTAATGCCCGCAAAAAAAGAAAACTTTCATTCATAACAGAGTTTATAGTACATGAAAATCCTATGCACTATTTGGTGAATATATATTCATCGCCGCAATACCTGAAGCCCGGTTTCTATATTTGCACGGCAACAGATGTTAATGACCTTCACCAGATCTCAGAGGAATTATATAAGGAGAAAAATGAAAAGAACAACTACCTTGAAATTGCCGGGGTTGTTATACTTGTTGTTGATATTACCGGTAAGATAAAATTAATCAACAAAAAGGGTGCGGAGATACTAGGCTATAAAAGAAGCGAGATCATCGGGTCAAATTGGTTCCAGAAATTTGTTCCAAAGGATTCCAGCAAACAGATATATTCGAGGTTTAAGCAGTTAATGAAGGGAAAAGAACCTGAGAGTTATTTTACCAACCATATCCTTACCAAAAATAACGAAAGGAGGCTGATCTACTGGCATAGCTCCACTATCAAAGATGAAAAGGGAAATGTCTGCGGATTGCTTAGCTCGGGTGAGGATATTACCGAAAACGAAAAAGTGCAGAGCGAGCTCTTATTAAATTCCAGGAACATGGATTTTATGTATAATTTATCCAGGTCAATCAGCAATACATCAGATCTGGGTGAACTGCTCAAGAAATCGGCTAAACTGATTTCGGCTTACCCGGAGGTTATCGGGGGGATGATCTACATATATAATGATAACAGGCACTTTGACTTACCTGACAGATTGGTTTTTGGTAAAGAAACCAGAACATTTCATCTCAGGTACGAAAGACTCATTGATAAGTTCCTCACCAGAAAAAACGGCAAGCACTATTCGGATATTGAAAAACTTAATTTTGACCGTTATGGAAAAACCGAAACTGTTTATATAGGTTCTTATGGAATGTACACCCGGGGAGAGCCGCAGGGACTTTTGTGTTTGATCAATAAATCAATTGACAGCACCAGGAGTACTTTCTTCCAGCATATTGCAATCGAACTATCAAGGGGTGTCAAACGGAAAAAATCTGAGGTCGAGCATCAGATGAGCGAAAAGAGATTCTCGGCAATATTTAATACAACGCCGGATGCAATGGCTATAACATCATTGGATGAGTTCAGGTTCGTTGAAATTAACAACGGTTTTCAGGAAATGACAGGATATTCAAGAAAGGACTCTATCGGGAAGACTGTCTTTGAATTAAACTCCTGGGTCTATCCAAATGAAAGAAGCAAACTCAACAATCTGCTTCAGAAAAACAATAAAGTGTCGGGTTTTTTGACTACCCTCAGGAGAAAAGACGGTTCGATGTTCAACGCTCTTTTTTCCGCGGTTTACATTGATTTTTACGGCAATAAATGCATGCTATCGGTGGTTAAGGATATCAGCGACAGGGTAAAGATCGAAAAAGAGATTCTGGAAACCAAACAGCTTCTTGAAAGGATTACTAAAACAAGTCCATCATATATCAGCCTTTACAATGTCAAAGAAGATAAAATCTTGTTTGCAAATAAATCGCTGTTAGTCGATTTAGGTTACAGTGAAAAAGAATTAAGCAGGATAACTGAACTGACAGCATTGGACAGATATAAATTCTATCATCCTGATGATGTTGAAAATGTAAAAGAAATGGACAGGAAGATCCTCAAGCTGAGAGTTAATGATATAATCAAAGCAGATTACAGGATAAAAGATGTTAATGATAATTGGCTTTGGTTCCAGCATTCAGCAGCTGTTTTTCAGAAACAAACCCGTTCATTGCCGCTTTTAACCGTAAATGTTTTCGAAAATATTAACGAAAGAAAGATAGCCGAAGAACTTTCAAAAATCCGGAGTGAAGAAATTGAGTTTCTTTATAATGCCGCCAGGTCACTATCCGGCTCTCTTGACCTGAATGAGATCTATGATAATATGTATACCCTTATCTCCCGGATAGCAGATTGCAAAGAACTGATTGTAACTTCATTTGATGAAGAAAATAAGGAAATAGTATATAAGTATCTTCGTTCCCGTGAAACGAATAACCGGGTGGATGTAAGCAGTATCCCCCCTATACCGCTTGCTCCCCCCGGGTTCGGGATCATCAGCCAGGTTGTCAGGTCCGGAGAATCGGTTATTATGGGCGATTACAGAACAGACTCGATGAAAGTAAAGACAAGGTTCATTATTAATGAATTTGGCCAGTTGACAGAAGAACATGATGATTCAAGAGAACCGCGATCTGCAATGATAATCCCGATCAAACTAAAAAACAAGATACTCGGTGTAGTTCAGATCTTCAGCCTGAAAAAGGATGGATATACAAAACAGCAATTAAGGCTGGTTGAATCGATGATGAGCCAGGTTGCGCTGGCAAATAATAATGCAATGCTCTACGAAAAAGCGCAGCAGGAGATAACAGAAAGGACACTAGCTGAAGGGAATCTCAAGAAAAGCGAGGAAAATCTCAGAAATTTTGCCGAGTCTGTTCCTGATGTACTCTACAGGATCAACTATAAAACCGACAAGTTTGAGTTTCTTTCTCCTGTTATAGAAAAAATGCTGGGTTACAATGTTAAGGAGATAATCGGGGATCCATACCTCTTTAAGAAGAAAATTATTTTGCCTGAAGACCTGGATTATACAGAGACCACAATAATGGAATACGTTAAAGCCGCTGACTTCGAGTATCCTCTGGAAGTTGAATGCCGAATGATAAAGAAGAATAATGAAATTATATGGGTACGCGACCTGATTAAATTTGAAACTGAAAATGGAAAGGTAACAGCAACTATCGGGGCAATGAGCGATATAACGCAAATGAAAATTGATGAAGAAAAAAGAAGAAAAAGAGATGAACAGACAATTTCCTATCAGCAGGCGCTGCTTGAGCTTTCAAGGCTTAAAAACACCAATTTAGAGGAAACATTCAGGAGTATATGCGAAATTACATCTAATGCCCTGAAGGCTGATAGGATCAGCATTTGGCTTTTTAACGGTGAAAACGAAATGGAGTGTATGGATTCTTATGATGAACCGGCTAAGGTGCATTCCACGGGAGCAGTTCTTAATTTGAGCGGTCACAGGAATTTTTTTGCAATGCTTAAAACAGATGAAAAAATTCTCAGCACTGAGGCAGAAAAAGATTCAGTGCTCAGGGATATATCCGAAACTCTGTTTAAACCATTCGGGACTAATATATCACTGATCTCAAGGATACGCCTTCATGGAGATGTTATCGGAATGATCTGTATTGAAGCACGAAGCCGTAATAAAATGGAGTGGAGCCCTGAGGAATATGATTTTGCTGTTACTGTTGCAGGATTTATTACTCTTGCGCTTGAAACGAGGGAACATATCATTGCCGATCAGGAGATCAAGAAGTCACTAAAAGATAAAGAACTTCTCTTAAGAGAAATACATCACAGAGTTAAGAACAATCTGCAGGTAATTTCATCTTTGCTGTATCTTCAGTCAAAAAAGAGCGCCGACCCACTGACAATTAATGCACTGTTTGAATCACAGCAGCGGATAAAATCAATGGTCCTGATACACGAAAAGCTGTACCAGTCAAACGATCTTTCCAATATTAATTATGCTGATTATGTTTCATCACTTACAAATACCCTGTTCAGGTCTTACAGCCTTGATTCAAGCAGGATAGAACTGAAAATGAATATCGGGGAAATCCGTTTAAATACCGATCTTGCTATATATCTAGGTCTCATAATAAATGAACTGGTTTCAAATTCGATCAAACATGCTTTCCCCGGTAAACTTAAGGGCACTATATGGATCGATTTCTTTGCCGATGATTCCGGTAAGTTTACGCTGATCATTAAAGATAATGGAATTGGTGTACCGGTTGGTTTTGGACTTACGGAGCCCGATACGCTTGGTATGCAGCTTGTTAAGACACTTGTGGAGCAAATTGACGGTAATATTGTAATTTCCTCTGACAAAGGAGCTAAATTCGAGATCACATTTTATATCAGGAAACAATAAATACAAAATTTAATTATTATGAACATGAACAAAGGCAGGGTACTTGTAGTTGAAGATGATAAGATCATCGCTTTGGAAATTAAGGAAAGACTGGCGGATTTTGGCTATGATGTAATCGCTATGGTTAAAACAGGTTATCTTGCAATTGAACAGGCAATTATAAATAAACCCGATCTTATACTTATGGATATCAGCCTTGAAGGTGAAATTGACGGAATTGTTACTGCTGAAAGGATCCGGAAAGTTATAGATATACCAATAATCTACCTGACTGCATTGGTAGATGAAGAAACTATTGACCGGGCGAAGTTCACAACTCCTTATGGGTATATTGTTAAACCCTTAGAGGACAGGGATCTAAGATCTGCCGTCGAAATCGCACTGTTTAAACACAAATCAGAAAGAACTCTCAGAGATTCAGAGGCAAAGTACAGGGCTATTGTGAATTCTATTGAAGCTCAATTGTATCTTGTAAACGAAGACAGGAGAGTAGTTTTTTCAAACAGGCCATCCGATCAGAATTTTGATACGGAAAACAAAGTGGTAAGATGTTATAAAGCCATATTTAACAGGAACATGGTATGTGAGAACTGCTGCATGGACTCTGTGAAAAACGGAGAAATTAATAGGTGTGAGATGTACGATGAAAAAAATAAATCCTGGTTCAGTGTCATAAGCTCGCCTTTGAAATTAAGTGATGGAAGCTTTTATAATCAGCACCTGGTAATTAATATCTCAGAGCAAAAGAGAAGCGAAATGGATCTCAAATCGCAGGTTGAAGAAAAGAATCTTCAGCTCCGAGAAGTAAATCACAGAGTTAAAAATAATATGCAAATGCTGTTGAGTCTTCTCAGGCTGCAGCTTGCAAATAACATAAGTGCTGATGCTGCGTATAATCTGAAAACGTTTGAACAGAGAATAAAAAGCATGCTGCTTATTCAGGAAGATCTTAATCGCAGCGCTGTTGTCAGCAAAGTCCCATTCCATAGTTATGCTGCAAAATTAGCGGATAATCTTTCAAAGGCATACAATATCAACACCGAAAAGATTAAAATGAACATTGATCTCGGGGAACTGCACATTCCGGCAGAACTTGCAATTTCCTGCGGTTTAATTATTAACGAGCTTCTTACCAATTCGATTAAACATGCTTTCCCCGATAACACTGAAGGAGTGATAACACTGAAATTGAAAGGTGATGACAGAGGATTTGAATTTATGATTAAAGATAACGGGGTCGGATTACCGAAAATCAGCAATAAGGGTGAAAGTACAGGAATTGGACTGCAGCTTGTGAATACACTGGTTTCACAATTGGGCGGTGAAATTGCAATACTTAACAAAGTCGGGATGGAATACAGGATAAATGTAAAAACATCAGAACATATAACAGCGTAAAATGAGCTTTAATTAAATAACTAATATAATTCAAAAAGATGATAAAATATATTTTCTCAATTCTGTTCATTCTCTTGATAACCAGTTCCTATTCTCAATGGACCTCAAATTTCGGAGGTCCGGGAAAAGGAGATGTGAATTTTGAAAATGCCAAAGGTAACGCAATTACTACAGATCAATCAGGAAACAGTTACGCAACCGGGTACTCCTTTGAGGAAGCTGGCGGTAATGATATACTTACTATCAAATATAATTCCGCAGGAGAAATAATATGGGCGGTAACGTTCAATGGTACAGCATCATTAGATGATGAAGGTAACGGAATTTGTGTTGATCAGTCGGGGAATATTTATGTTGTCGGTGCATCACAAAACGTAGTGAGCTCCTGCGACATAACACTCCTGAAATACGACCAGGAAGGAACACTCTTGTGGAGCAGGATATATTATTCCGACGGAGCCGGCAGGGAAGATAAAGGACTTGGGATTGCTTTAGATGCATCAGGATGCATTTACATTACAGGTTATACAACTAATTCTGATTCATATACGGATATTGTTCTGCGCAAGTATGACCCTGAAGGGAATCCATTGTGGACCTCCCTGGAAGACGGTTCGGCAAACCTGGACGCAATAGGATCTTGTGTAACTGTCAGTGCAACAGGCAATGTATATGTTGGAGGATATGTAACATCTTCAGGAAACGGAACAGATATATTTGTCAGAAAATATAACAGCAATGGATGGCCAAGATGGACTAAAACAATTAATGGCGGTGGAAATTCTGAAGACAGGGCATGGGGAATAGTGGTTGATGAAGAAGATAATCTGTATGTTGGCGGTT
>JANWKI010000054.1 GCA_025451455.1 Ignavibacteria bacterium | reverse complement strand
TTTTCTGCTCTTTTTGCAGCAGCTATAATATTTACACAGATTGATTACAGCCAGGAAGCCAATCGTTCAACGAAAGTCTCCGAGCAGGAGGTCACAAAGACTGATATTGTTAAAGATCTTTCTGCCGGATATCAGCGAATTTCATTCCCGCTGGATGACCCTGCTGACGTGGAAGGAAAGATAGAATCATATCTTCAGGATCTTTTCCCGATAATCAGCGACGATGAAATTCAGGCTATTATAGGTTCTAAAGAAATTACTAAAAAACTAATTAATGATACTCTGGGACAGGTAGAATTTACGCTCAATATTGATGTTCCGGCACACTATCTTGACCCGCAGCCGACAATGCTATGGGAGCTTAACATACCTGAGTTTACTTCCCGTATTTACCAGATATATAATAACGATACTATACTTATAACTGTTTGGCCGAATGTAGTTGGTGCTCCAAGCACAAGGACATATACCGGCAATTATAATATTTTCAGGCTTCGCAACTGGCCCTCATGGAAGGATCCTGAATCCGATCCGCTCGAGCCCGGAACTCCGCCCGGACCCGGAAATCCGCTAGGCCTGTTTGCAGCGCATTATGATGAAAACTCGCTCAGGTATTTCCACGGTACAAATAAAAATTATCTGCTGAAAAACGAATACCGCTCTCTTTCTCACGGATGTGTAAGGAATGATAATGCCAATATTGATAAGATGAAAAGGTTTATAGTAAAGAAAATGGTTACAAGCCAGGACTTAAGCTGGTGGGCTGCAAGCAAAAAATCCATGGTGTATAATTTTACTGAAGAGGAAAAACAAAAATTCCCGGTAAGGATCATTTACAAAACATATCATATTGGAAGTGATTCCCAGGGTGATTATATTATATTCTTTAAGGATATTTATGGGTATGCAAGAGGGAATAAATGGAGCAATTTTGATAAAGAAGAGCTTATGACATTTTCCACAGTAGAAAATATTAAAGCAGATTATAAAGCATTTCATAAACCTAATCAATTTCAGCTCTCAGATGAGAATTTAATACCAATAATTGAAACATTGATCTCAACCCGCGAGGATTACCAGAAGTATTATTTTGATGACCTTGCAAATATGCAGAACGAAACCGGAAATTGAATTATGAGAAGTTTATTTCCGGTTTGATTTCCGTAATACTTTCCTAAAGCGGTTTTCTGATCAGTTTTCAATTAATTCCCAAAATAATTAATTGGTATTACTTGAAGCCGGTAACCATAATTGCAGTATTAATTCTATTAATTTCAGCCGGAAAGGTATTTGCTCAGCAGAAGACCTTTGATGATGTAAATTACAAGAAATTTGTTACCACGGCAGCCCAGTCCGATACCCTGATCACTCTTCCTGATAAATTCCTGATGTTCGGTACTGTTACGGTCTATTCTGATTCCATGGAAACCAGCCCTTCAAATTATACTGTTGATTACCGTTACGGAAGGATACGGCTTGCAAAGTTTTTCGTTGAGGATATTATCAACAGCGGAGAGCCTGAAAGACTGCAATTGATAATTACTTACAGAAACTATCCGTTTGATATACCGGATTCGTATTCGAAGTTCGAAGTGCTTACAAAGCTCGATACTGTTAAGGGAGATACTGTCAGTATTGCGGAGATCAAAACTGATTTCGTTGAGGATATATTCTCAGGTACCGATCTGCAGAAATCCGGCAGTATTTTCAGGGGTTTTACCATCGGTAATAACCGCGACCTGACTCTTCAATCAGGCTTCCGCCTGCAGCTCAACGGAAAACTTTCAAGTGATATAGATATTACTGCTGCGCTTACTGACGAAAACACTCCAATTCAGCCTGAAGGGAATACACAGAAGCTTCAGGAGATTGATAACGTTTTCATTGAGCTGAAGTCAAGCAATATTACGACTACACTGGGTGATATTGAAGTGAATTTTGCAGGAAGTGATTTTTTTAATTTTAATAAGAAGCTGCAGGGTGCAAAAGGATTTGCAAAATACATGAGTTCAGATCTTTTTCTGACAGGTGCAATTTCACGGGGCAGATTCAACTCAAACAGCTTCAACGGCATTGACGGAGTTCAGGGGCCGTACAGGCTTATAGGCGCAGATAATGAAGTGAACATTGTAGTAATTGCCGGAAGCGAAAAAGTATATCTCGATGGCATTATTATGGTAAGAGGGGAATCCAACGATTACAGTATTGATTATTCAAACGGGCAGTTTAAATTTACAAACAGGAGACTCATCACAAACGCTTCACGAATTGTTGTAGATTTTGAATATTCCGATAAGAAGTACTCCCGAAGCTTTTTAGCAGGAAAAACATCTACGGCGGTGTTTCAAGACAGGCTGAAACTTTCTTTTTCATACGTTCGCGAGCATGACGACCCGGACAAGCCCATTGACTTTCTGTTATCTGATTCAGATAAAACGGTTATATCACATGCAGGAGATAATAAATTCAAAGCTTCAAAATCCGGGGTAACATTTCTCGGCAGAGATACTCTGGGAAATCCGCTGGGCTCTTATATACAGCGTGATACGGTAATAAATTTTCAAAGTTACAAAAAATATATTTATGCTCCCGGCGATACAAATGCATTGTACCAGGTCACTTTTTCATTTGTCGGCCAGGGGAAAGGAGATTACACTAGCTTAAGCAGTACTGCTTATGATTTTGCAGGCATCGGGCTTGGAAGTTATCTTCCGGTAATCTTTTTCCCTATGCCCATATCTTACCAATCTGCTGATATTGGTATGGAGTTAAAACTTTCAAGATCGCTTTCGATTTTGATGGAAGGCACTGCCAGCGATTTTGACAGAAACCTGCTATCTGATGAAGATGATACAGAAAATAAAGGGGGAGCTTTCAGTTCATCTATTTTTTTTAATCCCAAAGAGTTCAAGCTTGGCGGAATTAATTTCAATGAAGTTCAACTGTATTTTAAGCAGCGGGTTATCAATAAACTATATGATGCCATCGACAGGCTCAATAAAGTTGAGTATTACAGGGTCTGGGATATTCAGGATACTACGAAGCAGACCGAAGTTACAAGCGAAGCCGGGCTTATTGTTAAACCGGAGAAATATTTCAGCATTAATACTAACGGCGGCAAAACAAAGAGGGGAGATGATTTCAATTCCGTCAGGGGTGCGCTCGATTTCAGGTTTGCAGGTGATAGTCTGCGGATTCCCTCGGCGGCTTATTATATTGATTATATTTCAAGTAAAGACAGGAGCATTGATTATGGAGGAATCTGGATAAGGCAAAACGGAAATATTAATTATCTTCTTAATCCTTTTAAAAACAATAAGTTAGGTAAGTATAGCCTTATTTTTGATTTCAATGGTGAAGAAAAGCAAACAAGGTCACTTAATTTTGATACAACCAGTGCAGGAAGCTTCAGGTTCTATGAATTTAAACCAAAATTCCTTGTAACAGACCTGCTTAATTTAGACCTTTCATACCAGTTCAATTACAGATATGATGATATTTATAATGCTGCTTCACTTAAGCGCCAGTCCAATTCATTTACAAATACATTCGGCCTCAGACTGAAGAACCTCAATTTTCTATCTGCGATTGGGGATATTGTTTTTTATGACAGGAAATACACTCCTCTTTTCCAGTCTCTCGGATTTCCGGATTCAAGGACGGTGCTGGTAACTTCACAAAGCAATATTTGGTTTCTTGACCGTGGATTTAATACAAACCTGTTCTATAAGGTATCCAGTGAACGAACGGCAAGGCTTGAAGTAATTTTTATTGCTGTACCAATAGGCCAGGGAAATTACAAATATATCGGGGATTTAAACGGCAACGGGTTACAGGATGAAAATGAATTCGTGCTGACCAATTTTGACGGAGATTATATCAGGACCACCAGGCCAACAGACCAGTTATTTCCTACTACAGACCTGCAAACCTCTGCAACTTTAAATATTGTGCCTTCCAGATTTTTGAATACTAATGGAAAAAGTATAATTAGAAATGTATTGAATAACCTGACATTTGATACTTATCTAAGTGTTGCTGAAAAAAGCAAAGACCCTGTACAAAAAAACATATACCTGCTTAAATTCAGTACATTCCAAAATGACGTAAATACAGTTACCGGTTCAACTACCATTCAGCAGGATATCGGCGTTTTTGAAAACCATGAATATTTTGGAATAAAATTGAGGTTTGTCCAGAGAAAAGGATTCAATCAATATTTTTCAGGAAATGAACGAACACTAAATGTTGAACGGACTTTCAGACTGAGGCTTTCTTTTACCCAGGATCTTGCTCTCTTGACCGATTATGTTACAGAAATTGAAAGAAATCTTGCCCCGAACATCGAAATAAGGAACTGGAATATTAATACCGAAGGCGTTTCATCGGAAATAGTTTATAAGCCCAATATATCGATCGAAGCAGGTTTCAAAGTGCAGCTAAAACGTGCTTCCGATTTTTATCCCTCAGAGCCAACCGAGGCAGATATCAATTCACAAACATTCAGGTTCACTTATGCATTTTCAGGAAAAGGGACCCTTCGATCGGAAATTACCAGAAACGAAACTCTCCTGAATGCTAACCCTCTGTTTGTACCATATGAACTTACTAATGGACTGGTAATAGGAAAGAGCTATTACTGGCAGTTGAATTTTGAATACAGAATCAGCAATTTCATACAGGCTACTATAAATTACTTTGGCAGGGCTGAAAATAAGTCAAAAGTAATACATACCGGCACAGCAGAAGTAAGAGCATACTTTTAGATTGCGGAATGCGGATTGTTGATTTTTGGATTTTAGTACTCTAAAAAAAGCAGAGTTGTCAAAAAATATATTAATTAAAAAACTATTTGTGAATGGATCCTTCACTTCGTTCAGGATATTTCAATGAAAAAACTTACACACGAAGAAGTTGGTAAAAAGAGAATTCCTCTCGGGGAACTGGGTAATATCAAACGGCACCCCGTATATGTTATATGTGATAATATAAGAAGCATATATAATATCGGCTCGGTTTTCAGGACAAGCGATGCTGCACTTATTGAGATGCTCTACCTGACCGGTTACACCCCTTATCCTCCCCGTCCGGAAATTGAAAAAGTAGCTCTCGGCGCCACAGAGGCCGTTCCCTGGAAATACGTAAAAGACCCGCTGGAAGCAGTAAAAGAGTTAAGAGCAAAAGGAGTCAAAATAGTGCCGCTGGAGATAACTCAGAACAGCAGAGATTATACCGGGATTAAAATGGCGGATTTTCCTTTGTGCCTGGTACTTGGTAATGAACTTACCGGTGTCTCGAATGATATTATCGCTGTATCAGATTATTCAATTGAAATTCCGCAATATGGATTCAAGCATTCAATGAACGTTTCAGTTGCTTATGGTATTGCAGTAATGGAGTTGATAAAGGTTTTCAGAAGTTGATAAAATCTCCGGTGCGGTTCGAAGAATTACTGTTACATCAAAAGACTTTTTCTCCACTTAGGTAAGTTCCGGAAACTCTTGCGCCTGAGATATCTTTTTTTTCCATTTCAAAAATGTCATCTTCCATAATCACAAAATCTGCAGCTTTACCTTTAGAAATACTTCCCGAAGCGCTATCGTTGCTGTTTGAATATGCGTTATTAATAGTGTAACCTTTTATGCACTCATGAAGCGGAATGGAAAGCTCAGGTGTAAAGCTGCCGTACTGTGTAATTCTGCTTGCTGCCAAGCGGATATTTTCAAATGGATCAACTTCAACAATCGGGAAATCAGTGCCAAAGTTAACTACAGCACCGCTTTCAATCAAATGAATGTAATTATGGGTATAATTAATAAGCTCCAGCGGGAGTTTCTCCGACACCACTTTGGCATCATACTTCAAATGAACAGGCTGAACAGACGCAATCACACCAAGCTCTGCAAAACGCCGAAAATCAGCGGGCTGAATATGCTGAGCATGCTCTATCCTGTGCCTGAGTTTACGGGTATTCGGAAGCGATGCGAACAGGTCAAGGACTTCCTTTACTGCCAGGTCACCGATTGCATGAATGATCATCTGCTTTCTCGAGGCATCGATCTGTTTTGCAAGTTCATAAATTTCTCCTGTCTGTACCATTTCAGTCTTATAACCGTTGTGATCTTTGCCGGAATAATTCATACTAAATAACGCTGTTTCAGAGCCCAAAGCCCCGTCCCAGTAAGTTTTGAAACCACTGATAGTAAACAGGTCAGGGTTAATTTCCCTCGTTTTTTCTATGAATGATCCAAGATTATTAAATTCATTAAAGGGAATATATGAGTTAATCCTGATCTTAAGCTCACCTCGTCTGTATAATTCAGAATAAACCTCAATGTCTTCAGGTAATGTAATATCGCTTACCGAAGTGATACCGTAAGAATGCAGTACTTTTATGAATTCAATTACAGCATCCGCCTTTTTATCAAGCGATGGTACCGGAAGTTTTGAAATGATATAGTTCAGGCTCCTTTCCCTGATTAGCCCGGTTGGTTTTCCGGAAGTGGTACGCTCAATTTATTCAGCAGAATAATCACTTAACTTTGAATTTAACCCTGTTAATTCGAATGCTTTGGAATTGCAGATAGCTGAATGATAATCGTAATTAGTAATATAGAGCGGAAGAGTGTTAAATATGTCATCAATTATATTGCCGGTTTTATTGACGTATCCAGCAAATATTTTATTCAGATCCAGGTTACTGCCAATAACCCAGCCCGAATCGTTTTTTAATGAATAATTATTTACTGCATCTTTGAGTTCTTCAATACTCTCAATTTTAGTGCAATCGAGCAGTTTTCTCATCAGGGAGCCTTTTACAAGGTGAAGGTGACCATCTATCAGTCCCGGTAATACAAGTTTACCGCCCAGGTCTGTTATTTTATCGTATTTTGATCTCTTCAGCGCAGCTTCTGAAAGCGAACCTGTAAAATCGAAATGACCGTCTTTCATCCCGAAAGAGCTGTCAAAGACTCCTTCCGGCTGCCACAATTTTGCATTAACAAATAGATTTGAAGGCATTACTTTTCCTTCTTCAGATCTCTGGTCATGAGTTTTTCAGTTGCACGGTGCGGGTTTTTCCCGAGAAAAAGCACTGAATATACCTGCTCAATTATAGGAAGCTCAACACCCAGCTTTTTGGCGAGCTCATGAGTTGATTCTGTTGTTGCAACACCCTCGGCAACCATTTTCATTTCAGCAAGTACGTCTTTTAATCTTCTGCCTTTACCTACTTCTTCACCAACAAACCTGTTCCTGGAAAGCTTACTCATACAGGTTACAATGAGATCACCAATTCCTGAAAGGCCGATAAAAGTGTTCTCTTCTGCCCCAAGATGAACGCCAAGCCTTGTAATTTCCCTGATTCCGCGGGTCATAATGGCGGCTTTGGTATTATCTCCAAAACCTGCTCCATCGGCAATGCCTGCTGCAATAGCAATAACGTTCTTCAATGCTCCTCCAAGCTCAACTCCAATAACATCACTGCTGCCATATACCCGAAAGTACTTATTAGAAAATGCTTTCTGGACTTTTTCCGCATTTTTCATATCATAAGAGGCAGCAACAACTGCTGTGGGGATCTTCTTTGCAACTTCTTCAGCATGCGACGGGCCTGATAGAACTGCGATATTTTTTTTGCTGATATTTTTGAAAACATCAAGAAACACCTGTGAGACCGTCATTAACGAATGGTTCTCTATACCCTTTGAAACACTTAAAATAGTCTTATTCCTGAAATCGATGTCTTTAATTTGCTCTATTACATGCCGGATATACTGGGTTGGAGTTGATATCACGATCAAATCAGTATTTATTACAGCAGCGTTAATATCGTTCGTTATAGCAATTTTGAGGGGTATCTTCACTTTCGGGAGGTAATAGAAGTTCTCCCTGAACTCATCAAGCGTATGGGCGTATTCTTTTTCGAATTCCCACATTGTTACATTATGCCTGTTATTATAGAGAAGGATACCAAGGGCAGTACCCCAGCCGCCTGTGCCTAGAATTGATATATTCATAGATACAAATTTATCTATAAATATTAACTTAATAAATGAAATTTTGAATAGTCAGAGGAATTTCTGCGTAATGGAGCTTTTCTATATAGCCCTGCGGATTGATTTATCAAGAGACTGAACTTTGCCAAGCAGCCAGTCTTTGTGGTCAAGCTTTTTACACTTGCTGATTTTCTGCTGAAGTGATGTAAGGTCTGTTTTTGTGCTGGAGTTATGGTAGTTTATCAGTTTATTAATGAATTTAATGAAATTTTCATGTTTATGCTTATTTTCAGGCGATACAAGATTATTTTTATTGAGGTATTTTTTGAATGACCTCGCATAAGCGAATGCTGTTTCATAATTTTCCTGTTCATAATATATCTTCAGGTAAAGATTCCTCATATCAAGATGGTATGTGAATTCTTCCAATTTGATCCGGCTTAGGTAAACAAGCGATTCTTTATAAGCATGTCTCTCAAAATTAAGCAAAGCATTGCTGTAATTAAGAACGTCTTTCTGTCTGTTCGGGTGAAGCAAACTTCCGTACCCGGAAATAAACTCTTCAAGCCAGTCTATTTCTTTCAATTTTACTGATTGGATAAGAATGTTTCTGAAAAGATCAACAGGCATATATTTATTGCCATCAGATTCGTAATACTTCTTTTCAAGAACAGTCTTATAAATTGAAAACAATTCTCTTTCGAAGTAACCATCATTCCTTACATAAGCTAGGTTTTTCAATGTACAATAACTTTCAAGTCTGATAAAAAGAAAGTGATTATCTGCAGGGCTTAATCCGTCCTTGTAATTAAAAAGTGATCTTTTGAAATCATGATAATACTGTTCATTATCAAAATACAGAAATGCCTTAAGAGTATTAAGATAAACCTCTATCAGATGGCCTCCAACCATTTTATTTGCCTTCATGAAAATTTCCAGCCGCTGGAAATCAAACAAGTTTATGAACTGGTTTATGAACTTCTCGTTATACTTTACATTAAAACTTTGAGAATATGCTAAGAGTGTATCATTGTGTTTTATTGCCTCAAGCATGAAAAAGCTAATAAGATATGTTATGCCGCTTATAAGCCGGTTTGCCTCAGTATCAACAAAGCTCTTTTTGTTTATTTTACTGTTAATGGCTCCAAAATAAAAATCATCAGTATCAAGCCGGAAACGGTTCAGGCAAATATCGCTGTCTAAATTATCAGTTGAATCCAGGATCTTTTTTGTCCCCTTGGAATTCTTGTAATACATCTTAGTTGTCCCGCGGCTTGCAAGCTCCTCCAGCAGGAATATTCCTGACTCTGCCTGTCTTTTTTCTAATTGAAGCTGGCGCATGAATTTTTCGGCGAGGTTTTGAAGGTCAAAAAACAGCCTTCTCAAAGTTGTTTCGTTATATGCCAGTTTGGGAGAGATCTTATTGTGAAGTTTCTCTTTTGTAATTGCCGGATTATCATAGTTCGGGTGATATTTAGCTATGAGGTCAAATAACTTAATGACTTTCCCGCTCCGGTTAAAATATGGAGAAGCAATAAACCGCCTGAAAGATTTCAGTTCTTCTAAATTAAGTGTTTCCAGTATTTCCAGGAATGCGTAATCGAGCATTTATCTAAATTATTTTCATACAATTTTAAGCAACTTTAAAACTAAATGCAATAGTAAAATTAGTTAAGATAAGCTTAAAAAACAGCTATTTTTAGCAAATTTATGATTTTTAGC
>JANWKI010000053.1 GCA_025451455.1 Ignavibacteria bacterium | reverse complement strand
GGTATTGCATTGTTTATTGCACCACCTCCTGCTCCGGGAATGCAATTCTGCAGAACAGGAATAGCCATCATATTAAATACAAGTTCAGTTGTTAGAGATTCAGTTTTAGTGCCAAATCAGGGTCTGAATTGCATGGTTACTGATGTAAACTATAAAATAACGAATCTAACACACACGTGGGATGCTGATGTACGTATGTACGCACAGCATCTTACAACAGGTTCAATGATAGTTAACTGGGTCGGGGGTTCGGGCGATAACTTCATCAATACTGTACTCAACGATTCAGGCATAGTTCCTATTGCTTCCGGTGTTGCTCCCTTCACGGGTACTTATATACCTTCAAATCCTTTGACAGGATTTATCGGATGGTCACCGGATGGTTACTGGAAATTGGTTCTTACAGATTCAGGTTTTGGGGATACGGGTGTATTAACCGGCTGGTGCATTCAACTTTCACTCATTTGCCCCATCGGTGGAATTCAGACGGTAGAAATTCCGAACTATTACAGCCTCGGGCAGAACTATCCAAATCCGTTCAATCCGGCAACTGTTATCAAATTCACTTTGCCGGAGGCACAGAACGTAAAGCTGGTTGTATTTGATATACTGGGCAGGGAAGTCACGACGCTTGTAAATGAGGTAAGAAGCTCAGGAGTTTATGAAATCAAGTTTGATGCATCCGAATTATCATCGGGAATTTATTTCTATAGGCTGGTTACCGATAATTTTACGGATACAAAAAAGATGTTGATGATTAAGTAATTATAGACCTTAGCTAAAAAGTTGATTTTGCAGAGAGAGGTCTGTGACCTCTCTCTTTATTAATATAAGAGAGATTTTAAACCTGCCGCTGTTTATCATAGCGGTTTTTTATATACTTCTTTAGCTAAGATCTCACAGGCACAAAGGGCTGACTCAACTATTAATTGCACTGGAATGCGAATGTAAATTGATTATATCTAAAATTGTTCATAACCTTGCATATATGAAGAAGATCATTCTTGCGCTTTTCCTGCTATTTTTGGCATATTCTGGTACCAACTCTCAGACAAACCCGTTTTGTGCTCCCGATAATATTTCAAACTACAATGAACACTGGCTGTTTCTTGATACATTCCAAATAGTAACAGGTAACTGGAACTCATTACTATCATTGTCACAGCCGCTTTTGGGTATTAACTCTTATTACTGGCAGCAAAACGATAAGGTCTTTATCTGCGGCGGGGCAGATGAATCGGCGTTTCCGGTGAATACATGCAGCTGGTACAATATTACAGGTAATTCATATGAACCGGCAGCTCCGCTTCCGAAGGGCAGGTGGTCAGGCAAGCTTGTAAGAGTGAGAGATTCATTATATCTTATCGGGTCAAGGGATTCTTCCCTGAAACCCCCCGACGGGCTGATATACAAATATTCATTGACACAAAATGCCTGGGTATTAAAAGATACTATGCCCGTTCCATTTGTATATGAAAGCGCTGTTTCTGTTATTAACGACAGTTTAATTTGTGTAATCGGGGGCTCCACAAACGGATTTCTGAATCCAAGGAATTTCATAAGAATATACAATCCATGGCTTGACAGCTGGAAGACAATATCTTCATTATACCCTTTGAATATTACAACTGCACACGCAGAGTATTCAGGTGTTGATACATCGATAATTGTAGTGGGCGGGTACGGTAATGGGAATATTAATTCAATTAACAAGGGGCTTATCACTTTTCATGGAGGTGATACTGTAGTACTGATCTCGTGGTCAGCTTTTGGAGCAGACGGTACAACACCATTTGGCACGGGAGTTTACAGGGTTGCCGGAGCAAAATGGAATGACTACATGCTCTTTGGCCCTGCAATGAACGGGACAAATACGATAGAACAAATATGGGGACTGAAGCTCTTTCCTGACACAACATTTAACTGGATAAAATTCGATCCTGGTTCAAATGATTCTGCAGGCATGATATCAACATATGGAGCAAAAAGCGGAACAGACTCCAATTATTTTTTTCTCTTTGGCGGATATAAAGACCCTAACGCGGTCGCATCTGCCAGGAAGTACACTTTCGGAACTCCGCCTCCGATCGGTATCATAGCCGGCAATAACAGTATTCCGAAAGAATTTATACTATACCAGAATTTTCCTAATCCGTTTAATCCTGTTACGCATATCAGGTTTTCTTTGCCAAAGTACAGTAAAGTAAAATTATCGGTGTATGATATTCTTGGCAGGGAAGTCATAGTACTGGTCAATGACTTCCGGAATGCGGGTGAGCATGAAGTTTCATTTGACGGCTCATCACTTTCAAGCGGAATATACTTCTATATTTTCTTAGCAGGAGATTTTAGAGAAACAGGGAAAATGCTGATGATTAAGTAATATTAATTAATCAATAAACTCCTGGTTTATATTTTCACTCTTTCACTAAATTTCAATTAGTTTTGTAAAGATAAGTACACAAACGCAAACAATATAGCGTATTTAGTTAACTAAATATGTCATTGAAAATAGCCTATTATCTCCCTATTTTAAGCTAACTAAAATTAGGTTTAGTTAAATCTTAACTCAGGGGGGTTGCCATGAAGATCAGAAATTTATCAATTCTTTTCTTATTTGTTTTTGCTCAGTTCTCTTATACACAGATCTTTCAGCCTGATGAATGGTGCAGTAATTTTCCGGATCTTCCCGGAACAGGTGCGCTATGGGGCCATGCATCCTGTGTGCTTGGAGATACGATTTATGTTGCCGGAGGCTCAGCAACGGGAACACCTTCTGTTACTTTTTACAAGTATTCAATAAGCGCTAATTTATGGTCAAACGGAACCGGAACTCCATTGCCAAAGGCCGGCGGTGACCTGGTTTCATGCGGCAGCAAGATATATTATATCGGTGGCGGAAGCCTTACACTATCTATCGGTACCCCGGAAGCATACGTTTATAATCCGGTTACCGGTTCATGGAGCTCAATTGCAAACATACCGGTTCCTGTTTCAGGCAATGTTGCAGAGTGCTACAGGGACAGTTTAATTTACTGTATGCTGGGCGGGTGGAACACATACGAAACATTGATACAGGTTTATAATGTGAATACAAATACCTGGGTACAGGCAACTCAAATACCACCGGGCAACGGAAGGCGCAGCTTTGCGGGCGGCATTCTGGGTAATAAGCTATTTGTCTGCGCAGGATGGTCAAGTGATTTCAGAAATGATTTCTGGGTTGGCACAATTAATCCATCGAACTATCTTCAGATCACATGGCAGCAAAGGACAAATATTTCCGTTCCGACCAGCAGGCCGGGCGGAACAGCTTTGATGGGAAAATTTTACGTGATAATGGGAGAAATAACAGGAGGCTCAGCCAATGATTCAATTGCAATCTGGGATACTACAACTTCGGTTTGGACGTACAAAGACGGAAAACCGATAAGAACAAATAATCTTTACGGTTCCGTTTCAGCAAGCATCACATACTGCCAGGGCAGGCCGGGTGTTAAGATATGGTCAGCGGGCGGTTCGATTCAGGGTCAAAGTACGAGGCCGCTTGATGTATATGCTGATACCTGCCTGTTGAATTGTTCAGGATCGCTAACCGGAATAACAGGCAACCAGATACCGGTTCAGTATAAGCTGTTCCAGAATTATCCAAATCCGTTTAACCCTGTTACAAAAATATCATATCAGTTACCAATTGCAGGTAATGTGAAGGTCACTATACTTGACATATTGGGAAGAGAGGTATCTGTTCTCACCAATGAGCTCAGGCAGGCAGGAACATACGAAGATGCCTTTGATGGTGCAAATTATTCAAGCGGAGTATATTTATACAAAATAGAAGCCGGAAGCTTCACTGAAACTAAAAAGATGGTACTAATCAAATAAAAGGGGCTAATTTACTAAAAAATCAAAGGAAATAGATGATCTAACGAAAAACGTTATTGTAAAACAGTGATAGATTCGATAAGTTTAGGTAACTATAAACTGGAGAATGCAAAAAAATGAAGAATTTCTTAATGGTTACATTACTAATCCTAAACTTTACAGCGATTTTCTCTCAAAATCCTGATTTTGATGAGAGAATTACTCTTGGGCATGGTTATGAGCCGACTCCTATCCCTTTTACTGTTTCCGGTTCCTGGAGTTCACTAACAAATTCTCCTATGCTTGTTTCAAGAACTTGCTGCGTTTATGTAGAAGTGAACGGGACACCATATTTATACCAGTTTGGAGGAGGGAATACTACTGCTGAGTTAAGAAGGGTTGCAAGGTTAAACCTAAATACAAATACCTGGCAGAATAATTATTCCACAATGCCGGTGCAGATATCTTCGGGTACTGCAATTGCAATAAACGGTGATTCAGAAATACTTGTATTTGGAGGCAACAATACTCCCGGAACACTCGGCAAAACGCTTAGATATAATGTACAGGCCAATACCTGGCAAACGAAGGTAGATATGCCTACAAAAGTTACTGATGCACTCGCTGTAAAATACAATGACTCGTATATTTTTGTAGTTGGAGGCGGAGACGGATATTTTGGCTCAGGAGCTTTTATTACTAATAAAGTTCAGTTATATAATGTCCTCACCAATTCATATACTTATAGAAATGATTATCCGATAGCCTGCGCAATGCAGGGAGGCGGTATTTACGTTGATACAATAATTTCAGTCGGCGGTTACACAACAGGAGGAAATGCAACAGGACTCTGCTACAAAGGTGTTATTAATCCAGCAACTCTCAACATTACCTGGATATCAATGCAGTCGTATCCGGCAGGACCTATAGTCAGAATGGCTTCATATGTAGCAGTTAAAAATACAGGTGTAGGTATAATGTGCACAGGCGGTTCAGTCGGCGGATCAGTTCCGACAGCGCAGACGAATTTCTGGAATTTCTGCACACAGTCATGGCATACCGGTTTGCCTGCTAACTCACTGGCAAGATCGAACTACAAAGCCAGCGGCAAAGGGAACAACATAATATATACAGCCGGAGGATACACAAACACAGGAGTTGGAACAACTGAATTCATAACTTTCAGCCAGATAGACGGACCCTGCCAAAATATGGTGGGTATTAACGGGAGCGGGAACATTATTCCTGACAGGTTTGAACTAAAGCAAAATTATCCCAATCCTTTTAACCCGAATACAAAGATATCGTTTTCATTGCCTATTGGAGGTATTGTTAGTATAAGCGTTTATGATGCAGCCGGCAGGATCATTTCTGAGCTGGTTAATTCGCATTTTACTCCGGGAAATCATTCAGTTGATTTTGATGCCAGCCGTCTTTCAAGCGGTGTATATATATACAAGATCAAAACCAATGATTTTACCGACTCAAAGAAAATGGTATTGATCAAATAATTGATCAAATAATCAATTACGTTAAGATTTGAAAAAGCCTCAAAATAGCAATATTTTGGGGCTTTTTTTGATGACATAAATTATTTAAAAAAACACCATAATAACACCTTAATTGAACATTTTATCTTCATTTTTTTTCAATTATTAGCACGATAAAAGTCATAAAACACCCTTGAAAATACAATTAATTTTTATTAGGTTGTTTCAATAATAATTAATTAAAAATAGTATAAAAAGTATGAAAAAGAATTACTTTTTTGTGTTATTGTTATTGCCATTTATTGCAAATTTGGCATATTCTCAAACTTATACCAATGTTGCCGGCCAAATAGGCATTACAGCGACATACCACGATGACTATTACATACCGGGAGGCGGTACCGGATTTGCAGATTATGATAATGATGGAGATGCAGACCTCATAATTGCCGGAAGAACTCATTTTTTTGTATATAGAAATGATAACGGTAATTATACTGATGTTACAACTCAATCGGGAATAAACTTTTTGGGTGACTGCCTGAAATCAGTAATTTGGGGAGATTATAATAATGATGGCTGGAGAGATGTATATCTCACAAGCTGGTATTCCGGCAACAGGTTGTATAAGAATAATGGTAACGGTACTTTTTCAGATGTGACAACATCATCAGGGGTAACAAATCCTGTTCTCTACCAGTCAACGACAGCTGCATGGGGGGATATTAACAGGGACGGTTTTATAGACCTGTATATATGTAATTATGGGAATATCGAAGGTGCAGGAGATGAACCGAATAAACTGTATAAAAATAACGGTAACGGGACTTTCAGCGATATTACAAACGCCTCGGGTGCGGCAGATAGTGTTTTAAAGAAGCCGCTTGCTATTGTTATTTTTGATTATGACAGGGACGGATGGCAGGATATATATATTGCAATGGATAAATATCAGCGTTCGACTCTTTTTAAAAATAATGGAAACGGAACGTTTACGGATGTAACTTATTTCTCAGGCACCCGATGCAATTTTGACGCAATGGGAATTGCCGTCGGTGATTATAACCATGATGGTTTATTTGATATGCATGTCAGCAACGGCCCTCCCGGAAATGCTACTTTCAGAAATAACGGTAACGGCACATTTACAGATGTTGCCGTGCAAACGAATACTTCGATACATAAAGAATGCTGGGGAAACAGCTTTATTGATTACGATAATGACGGATGGTGCGATCTGTATGCCTCCTCAGCTGCGGGTATTGATATGTGCGATGTTTTATATAAAAATAACCAGAACAATACTTTTAGCAATGTTGGCCTAAGCATCGGCATCCGTGACAGCACTTTTACTTACGGAATTGCCAAGTCTGACTATAATAATGACGGCTACATGGATATTTGCGCAACTATGTCAAGAGACTCGGTTGCACATTTTTACAAAAACAGCGGGGGTACAAATAACTGGATCAAATTGAAATGCATTGGTGTGATCTCAAATAAAGATGCAATTGGTACAGTAGTATCTGCATACTATAACGGGCAGATCAATATGCAGGTAATTTTGGGAGGAAACAGCTTTTTGAGCAGCGATGATCCTGAACTTGTATTCGGAATTGGTACTGCGTCAACAGTTGACTCGATGGTAATAAGGTGGACTAACGGAGCAGTTGATCGTTCATTTAATATACAGGGTAACGGAAGATATACAGCAATTGAAGGCAGCGGAGTAATTGGAATAGAACCGATATCAGGAGAGATCCCGGTTAATTATCGGCTTTCCCAGAATTATCCAAATCCTTTCAATCCTGCCACTAAGATCAGTTTTTCAATACCAAATTCTGAATTTGTTCAGCTAAGCGTATTTGATATCTTAGGAAGAGAGGTTTCAGTTATCTTAAGCCAGAACCTGAAAGCCGGTTCTTATGCAGCTGATTTTAATGCCAGCAGTCTTACAAGCGGTATATATTTTTACAGGTTAACTGCAGGTAACTATACCGAAACCAGGAAAATGACCCTGGTAAAATAAGAAAACTAAGAAAGAATAAATAAATATAATGAAAACATCAAAAAAATTCTTTTCATATATCTTAATAATTGCTTTTTTGCTGGCAATTTACAGCTGCGGCGAAAACACCACTGTACCCGGCGGTGTAACTTCGCCATCTGTATTAGCATCAAACATTGATGCCAAATATGCACTTGACTGGATGGACATAGAATACAAGATCATTGCCGATCAGCATAATGACAGCCCTCCGCCTCCATCAAGGCTGTATTCATATTCATGTGTGACAATATATGAATGTGTTGCACCCGGTATTCCTCTTTCACGCTCCTTGTCAGGACAGCTCATTGAAATGCCTTCTATGCCGAGCATAAACAATTCGCTCGAATATGATTGGCCATCGGTAATTGCTGCAGCAGTACCGCCGGTAATATATGGTACGTATGATACAATATATCCAAATGGAGTAACTTTAATTAACGAAAAGTATAATTCAACGCTTGCAGAAAGGCTCAATTTTGTTTCTCAGGATGTTATTGATCGTTCTGTACAGCATGGTATAGCAATTGCAAATAAGATTCTTGAGTGGTCCTCGTCAGATCATTATGCAGAAACTAGGACAATGGTTTATACTGCGCCTCCCAGAAGCCTGAATCCGGCTAACTGGGAACCAATAAACCCGGGTGATCAGGCAAATGAACCATATTGGGGGACATTAAGGGCTTTTATTGTTCCAAATGCAGCCCAGTATTTCAATATTCCGCATCCGGTTTTCAGCACGAATGCAGGAAGCGATTTTTATAATAGCTCTATGGAGTTAGTACAGATAAAGCAAAACCTGACATCGGAACAGAAAAGAATTGCAAATTTCTGGAATGATAAGATAAGAACAGGAACTCCTTCAGGACACTGGGTTTCGATCATGAGCCAGATAGCAAGGCTGCTTAATCTTAAATTAGATAGAGTAGCCAAGATGTATGCATTAATGGGACCCGCAATGGGTGACGGTTTCAAAGTCTGCTGGGCAGCCAAATACCGTTATAATATCTTAAGGCCTCAATCATATATTCGTGATTACATTGATCCGAACTGGAATCCATATCTTATCACTCCTTCATTTCCGGCATATCCATCGGGTCATTCATCTTTATCGGGGGCTTGCGCTGAAATAATGACTGAATTATTCGGAGATGTTACGTTTACCGATTATACACATCAGGATATCGGACTTCTGCCCCGTACTTTCAGCACTTTCAGTCAGGTAGCTGAAGAAGCTGCATTTTCAAGATTATACGGTGGAATTCATTATCGATTTGATTCTGAAAACGGACTGGCGGGGGGTCATATTCTTGGAAGGTATATTTTAAATACTATACATTTGAGCCAATATTAATTGATTTTTAAATATTCTATTGCAAGGTAAGCTAAGAACCCTGCCCCGACGGGCAGGGTTCTTTCGTTTAATTTCATCTTAGACGTATGAAGACCAGTAGTATTACCTGCACCGATCCAGTAAAATGAACCGGGGGTCTTTTTTAAATAATATGCAAAATCTTCTGCGAACATAAATCTTTCACCCTTAAAAATATTTTCCTTCCCTAAAAATTCAATTGCTGCTTTATTTGCAAATATTGTTTCCTTGTTATGATTAACAAGCTCGGGATATCCTGAAGAAATATCGAATCTGTAAGATGCTCCGGCAGATGAACATATGCCCTTTAAAGTTCTTTCTATTAGTTTGAGGGATTTCTTTCTCAATGAAAAGCTCAATGTTCTGATCGTTCCTGCCAAATTGACTTCTTCAGGAATAACATTATTGATGGTGCCGCCTGTTATTTTCCCTATGGTAATAACTATCGGGTCATATGGGTCAGTGTTTCTGGATACTATTGTCTGCAGAGCTAAAACAAATTGTGAAGCTATTACAATCGGGTCAATAGCAGCCTGAGGCTTGGCTCCGTGCCCTGATTTTCCTTTAATTGTGATATAGAGCTCATCCTGAGATGCAAGCATTACACCGGGGTAAAACCCAACCTTTCCTGCCGGTTTGCCGGGCATAATATGCTGTCCGAAAATTGCCTCGACTTTCGGGTTTCTGAGCACTCCTTTTTTGATCAGAATGGAAGCGCCCCCGGGATTCTTTTCTTCTGCGGGCTGAAATATGAACTTCACAGAGCCGTTAATTTCCTTCTTCAAGTCCCTCAGGATACAGGCAGCGCCGTAAAGCATAGCGGTGTGTGCATCGTGACCGCATGCATGCATTACACCTGTGTTTTTAGAAGCAAAAGGCAATCCTGTATTTTCCAGTATGGGGAGTGCGTCAATATCAGCCCTGAGTGCGACGCATTTCCCTTTTTTATTATTCGAAATTAAGGCTGTTACACCGGTATCTGATGTCTTCTGAACTTTATCTAACCTTAAACCTGAAAGCTTTTTATAAATCAGTTTAGTGGTTTCAAACTCCTTAAATGAGAGCTCCGGGTTTTTATGAATTGCTCTTCTTAGTTCAATAATGCTCTTTGAGTATTTCCCTGAGAGCCTTTTTATTTCATTTTTCAGTTCCATTATTAATAGTCAATCCTTAAACTGCCCCAATATATGTTTTCGCCCGATGTTATGTTCTTATCAATATAATCATAATTTCTTCTCTGAAATCTGACTGAAATATAATATTGCCTGATGGGCTGCCATGTCAATTCTGCAATAATGATATTCCTGTTAATTCTTTCACCGCTTAAGAATTCGTTTTTCCTTACAAAATCCCCTTTACCGTAGAGAATATTCGAACCAACATTTATAAAATTTCCCAGGCTGTCTGTATAATTTTCACCGGTCCTTTGCATCTTATATGTCAGGGAAATATACAGCCTGCTTCCATAATTAAATGCAAGTTTGAATGCATGTTCATCTGAGTTAGGATTCAGGGCGTGACCAATTGGTAACCCCCAATTGGAATATGAATTGTTGATCTCTCTGTGGGAATAAACAAAGGGATCTAATCTGGTGTACTCATATGCTAAATTCAGGTTTGGAAGGGTAAAAGCATTTTGCCAGTTTAACCCGCCCTGGAAACCAAATTTATTATCATTTCCCGTGGTTGTATCACTGCCAAGGGTTTCAAAATTAATATCATCAATTAATAAACTTCCCTGAATGGATAAATTTTTAACGGGAAATAACTGCATATCAATTCCTAGCAGTGTATTATTGGAATTCTTTCCGGGAAGCTCTGTATTCAGGTCAGCAGAAGTCAGAAAACTTATTGGATTAATGAAAGCAAAATTAAGAGGAATATTGCTGTATATCACCATTTCGTTAAAGCCAAGCTTAAATGAATTGTTGAAAAACGGTCCCAGTTCCAGGCGGTGAAAAACCAGGTATTTTGACTCAAGCTGTGTACCGTTTGAGTCATTTCCTACAATACTTGAGTGAAAGAATGAATACCTGATTTTTTTATAATGCAGGTCAAGCTTAAGGAAATCAAAAGGAGCAGAGTTCCTGTTTGATAAAAATATTTTATCAATATATCCGGTACCGAAACTAAGTGCATCTCTCCCAACCGTTAGTCCAAGCCAGTCTTTTGCGGGAGCATATCTTAGATAACCCTCATAATTATCAAAAGTCTTGGAGCCCTCGCTTATATATTTGCGGGTAGATTGCAGTACTGGATCAACAAAAGCTGTTTTTGCAGCATCCTCGGTTGTTCCTCCGAGCCGTACTCCGTTTGAGAGCCTGAGATAATAGCCTACTGAGCTGAAGAGAGTTCCTCTCAATCTAGTACCAAGCTGCCCCAGCAGAACATGCGGCTTGCCGGATGAATCACCATCAAGCCCGATATATATTAACCCGGCTATTGCGTCCCAAAAGAAAGAAACATTGGAATCTGCAGTGGAATACAGATATTTCTGTTTTTTGTTTGAAAACAACTCTCCAACTCCTTTTTTTGAGAAGAAATTTGAAGATTTT
Organism: Ignavibacteria bacterium; assembly: GCA_025451455.1. Lineage (GTDB taxonomy): Bacteria > Bacteroidota > Ignavibacteria > Tepidaquicellales > OLB5 > OLB5. The sequence goes on along the minus strand of JANWKI010000053.1, from coordinate 4,030 downwards.
TTCGAACTCCCGTATATATCGTATTCAAATTCCGTCAGATAATAATCCAGCAGTTCTTTATCAGTTTTTGATAATTTGTTCCGGCGGGAATTTATTTCCGAAAGGAAGCCTGCAGTTTCCCTTCGTGATACAGGGCTCATTGATGAAGAATAATTCTCAATGATCCTGTTTGTGAACATTCTATCCAGATATTCATATACCGGATTTGAAAGAGGAACCAGCTCAACTTGCGAAATCAGCGGACCTGAAACTGTAAAAAAGAAAAGCAGCAAAAAACAGTATTTAACTTTACTCATATTATTATTTTTTATGAGAAATGGTTTAGTTCATGTTTTTGAATTTTTCTCTTAATTCAAGTATTACATAATGAAATATTATCGAATGTATGCTCTCAGCTGTACACATCTCGTTTAATGGAACATGTACAGAGTGTTTTGCGATCTTCCTTAACTTACCGCCATCATAACCCGTTATGCCAACTGTAACAACGCCATTCTCATTTGCCCAATCAATTGCTTTTATTATGTTTGGGCTGTTTCCGGAACCGCTTATTGCTACAAGATAATCGCCAGGACTTGCAAAGGTTCTTAGCTGCTGCTCAAAAATGCTGTCATAACCTTCGTCATTTCCCTGTGCGCTGATAAATGGAGTGTTATCGGTCAAACTTAATGCTTTAAGCCTTCTCTTTTGATCCGGTGAATGGCGCGTTCCCTTGGCAAGGTCCTGTGCAAGGTGTGAGGCATTTGCCGCGCTTCCGCCGTTACCGATAACAAAAACGAATTTATCGTTTTTATATGCATCAACCAGCATTTCCATGAACTTATTTATTTCATCATCATTCAATGTTACAAGAACATCGGTTACTGTTTTTGTATAATTTGAAAAACTCATATATTAATAATAGTCCCTTTCATTTTTTACAAAAATCATCATAATTATGATATAACTCAATGGAAAAAGGTAGATTGGAAGAAGAATGTCAAAAAAATAATTATCCTTTTTTGGTAGATTTTCTTACGACATTAAGGTTTTTCATTGTCTTTTCTGCATAATCCAGAATGTCCTGAATATCTGTTTGGGACTTGAGGTAATTAATATATTCTTTAACACTGTCTTTAGCTGTTCTTTTCGGTTTCCAGTCCAAAGAGCTAAGTTTTGAAATATCAGAACACGCGTTTCGTGTATCGCCGAAACGATATTCAGCGGTAATCCTTGGTTTGATGTGAGGTTTGCCGAACTCCTGTGCTACAATTTCAGCAAACTCCTTGACGGTGTATGCCTTTCCGCCTCCGACATTATATGCCTGGTAATCTGTTCTTTCATCCTGCATTGCCAGGATATTGGCATCAACAACATCATGTATGTTAACAAAATCCCTAAGCATCAATCCATCTTCATAAACTACCGGCGATTTATCGAAAAAAAGGCTCAGAGAAAAAATTCTGCATGCACCGCTGTACATATTATAAAAAGACTGCCTTGAACCCTGAACAATGGAATATCTGAGCGCTGTGCTGGGTATATCATACCTTGGACCGAAATTCAGTGCCATTAATTCCTGTGAGTATTTCGAGATTGCATATTGATTTGGAGGGCTGGCATAAGTTTCAGGAGTCCAGACATAATCTAGTTTTTTTCCGTTTTCATCAAGGAAATCCCACTCACCTTTTTCTAATTGCTCATTAGTTCTTCCCTTTGGATAAAATAGATTTCCGTTTGAGTTCCTGTATATTCCTTCCCCGTTAACAAACTGTGAAGAAGCTACGATAATTTTTTTTATCTTCAGATTTTTTGCTACAGCAATTTCATAGATGAGTGCAGTACTTACTGAATTAACATGAAAGAATGTGGAAAAATCGGGGAGATAATCCTGGTAAGCGGCGAGGTGAAAAATATATTCAACATCTTTCATAGCTGTTTCTACTGTATCTTTATCACGCACATCACCTAAAATGAATTCAGCCTCAAGGGGAATATAGTCCGGTTTTCCTTTCATATGCACCGGTTTTTGCAGATTATCAAGAATCCTGACGTCATAACCAAGTTTCAATAATCTATCAACCGTATGCGAGCCTATAAAACCTGCTCCGCCTGTTACCAAAACTAATGCCATCCTTGTTTACCTCAAAATGCTAAATATCTTAAAAGTGTGAGTGATTTATTTAATATCGTACCTGGTTTGATCAAAAATTATCTTGCTTCCGAATTTTTCCAGCAAAAATGGAAGCTCGCGGTATTTTCTCATAGATTTTCTCAGTTTATCCTGTTTATCTCTTTCGCAATACACTAATAGAAATCCGCCTCCTCCGGCACCGGATATTTTTGCTCCGAGAGCTCCGCCTTCCATTGCCAGTTTATGCATTAGGTCTATTTCAGGATTCGAGACATTTGATGCAAGCTGTTTTTTCATTTCCCAGTTTACCCTGAGATTTTCGCCAATTCTGTTAATATCAAGTTCCTTCAGGCCTTCAATTGAATCAAATGCCAATTCTTTGATTTTATGGTGAAATTTAAGCTTTTCCAAAACATTTCTCTTCTGTTCTTCAAGTATTGTGGAAGCTATCCTGGTTACGTTTGTAAAAAACAAAAGGAGATTTGACCCAAGTTTCCGTTTAGGTTCGCTTTCAATTTCTATATCAATTACTTCGACATTTTCATCTTTGCAGAACCTGAATGCTTTTAAACCCCCGTAAGCTGCAATATACTGATCCTGTTTGCCAATAGGCCTTTTCAGGACATCTATTTCAATTTCACAGGCTTCTTTTGCAAGCTGCTCTGATGTGACAAGTTTGCCCCTAAACTGGTAAAATGCATGCAGCAGCCCTACGGTCAGGCTGCTTGATGACCCTAATCCGGATCCTTCAGATGGAATATCCGCAAGCATCATAACCTCAAAACCCTTGATCAATCCGGACTTTTTTGCAGCCTCCCGTACAAGATCATGCTGTATATCTTCAATTGAATTTACTACTTCTTTTTTGGAATAATCCACATAAATGAGATCATCAAATCTTTCTTTAACTATTACATGGATGAACTTATCAATAGCCGTGCTAAGTACAAATCCTTCATTATCACTGTAATAGTCTGCAAGATCTGTTCCTCCACCTGCAAGACTTATTCTAAGCGGTGTTTGTGAAATTATCATTTATATTTCTCTGACTGAATTCTTTGTCCTGTCTTCATTTTCGATAAGTTTGTATTTATTATTTAACGAGTCATTTGCGATTCCGTTATTGTTAAAGACAAGTTTCTCGCTATTTTTGGAAATCCAGTATTTGAATCTGGCTGGATTACCGGCTACAACTGCAAAATCCGGAACACTTTTTGTTACAACTGAGCCTGCACCTATAAGACAATATTTGCCAAGTGTAATTCCGCACAAAACAGTAGAGTTTGCCCCTACACTTGCTCCCATTTTTATTTCAGTTGATAGAAAGTTACCCAAATGCATTTTGCTTCTCGGGAACTTATCGTTTGTAAATACTGCATGAGGACCAAGAAAGACATCATCTTCGATCTTTAACCCTTCCCATAAGGAAATCCCGTTTTTGATGGTGACGCGGTTGCCGATTGAAACACCATTTTCAACGTAAACTCCATTACAAAGATTGCAGTCTTCTCCAATAATAACATTCTTCTGAACTACGGCAAAAGCCCAAATCCTTGTATTAGCGCCAATATTTTCCGATTCAACCAGTGAATTCGGATGCGCAAAATATTTTTTTTCCGGCATATAAATTATTCTTGTAAGTTAGTTAAACTCCGCCTTTGCCTAATATCATCACAGGAATTGTTTTGAAGAGAATCTTCAGGTCAAGCCATAATGACTGATTATCTGCGTAGTAAAGATCAAGCAATACAGAGTCGCTAAAGGTCACGTCTTCCCTGTTTCTGGCAATTATCTGAGCAAGTCCGGTAATACCCGGAATGACCTTGTACTTAAGTTTATGCCATTCCTTGAAATGCTCATATTCATACGGCAGGCAGGGCCGGGGGCCCACTAGGCTCATATTGCCTTTAAATACAT
>JANWKI010000052.1 GCA_025451455.1 Ignavibacteria bacterium | reverse complement strand
GATTTGTTGAGATCCAAAAGGATATGGATGAAGTAATTGATTCAAATAACATTGAGAGGATTTTGGTTGATTTGAGAAAATTTGAAGGAAGGTTTGGTGTGTTTGACGGGTTGAAGGAGGTTGAGCATTTCAGGCCGGAATCAAAGATGCTCAGGTTTGCAGTATTAGACCTGCCGGAAAATAAAAAAAATAATGATTTCTTCGAAAATGCTTCTGTTAACCGAGGCTATAAATTAATATTCTTCTATGATGTTGCTGAAGCCAAAAAATGGCTGCAGGTTGAAAATTATACTGAACCACAAAAGATATTTGTAAAAGAATATTGAATATTCAATTTGTGAGTTTTAAGGATAACATCAGACGCGTTATTTCCCCGTACTTCCAGGTTTTGTAACGGGAATCTTCTGCAGCCACTCCGGAACTTCTTCAGGTGAATACGAAACTACATCCATCTTTACAAGCGGCTTTAATGGAATTCCGAAATCAACTTTACCGCCGGACCTATCGATCAGACAGCAAACTCCGATAATTTCAGCTTTATATTTCTTTACTTCGTCAATTACTTCCTGCACGCTTCCGCCTGTTGAAATTATATCTTCGACTATTAATACTCTGTCATCAGATTTAACAGTAAAACCTCTTCTGAATTTCATTTTACCGTCAATTCTTTCGGTAAATATGGCTTTTGTATTCAGGTTTTTTCCTACTTCATAAGAAAGCAGAATACCGCCTGTCATAGGTCCGACGACAAGAGTTATATTATCTTTTGCAAATTTATGAGCAAGTTCTTTGCAAAGCATCTCAGTGTAAACAGGATGTTCAAGTACCCGGAATTTCTCTATATAATGCGGAGAGTGATTCCCGGAAGTTAATATAAAATGCCCGTCAAGCAACGCGCCTGAATCTTTGAATATCTGCAGTATTTCTTTTTCAGTCACTACAATTAGCAATTAATAATTAGTAATTAGTAATTTTGTTATTATTTTGAAGATCTAATAATTGAATATAATATCTTGCACAATTCAAGACAATCAACTTCTATAGATTGAAACATTTTGTTAGAGATATAATCTGAATCATTCAGTATTCTGAGCCAATAATGTGTCTCACGCGCTTCTTTATATGAAATTGCCAGTTTGTTAACGAAATCTTTTCTTGATGTACCCCCAATTGCTTCTTCAACATTTGCCCCAATTGAAGTACCGCACCTCAATACTTGTTTCGACAAAACATATTCATTCTGTGATTTGATCAGATATTTGTACAACTTGACAATTCTTAATGCAAAAGAGTAAGATTTATCTTTAATAAGATTGTCTTTCATAGTTTGATCTTAATTATTAATTATTAACTACTAATTATTAATTTATAGCTTAACTTTATGTACATGTTTTAATTCCTTTGATAAAAAACGCTGACTGACTTCCTTGAACTTATGCGGAAGATCTGACACATAAAATATTGAATGATTTTTTTCAGTCATTTTATGTGAGTTCAAAAGCTTTTTTTTCCCAAGTATTCTGTTCACTTCCTTTGCTGTTTCTTTTCCTGAATCTATCAGTTCTACTTTATCACCAACTGATTTTTGAATTACGCCCTTCAAAAGCGGGTAGTGAGTGCATCCAAGAATGAGGGTATCGATGTTTTTTCCTTTAAATGCTTTAAGGTATTCATCGGATATCAATTGAGCTATTTTATTGTTATTCCAGCCGTCTTCAGCAAGATGAACAAAAAGAGGACAGGGGTCCTGTGTAACATTTACACCTCTTTTTATTTTCTTTAATGCTTTTTTATAAGCATTTGATTTTACCGTACCAAGTGTGCCAATTACGCCGATGTTATTTGAGCGAGTGGTTTCGATCGCACTTTTTGCACCCGGTTCGATAACACCAATAATTGGAATATGAAAATGCCTTTTTAAAGTCGGAAGGGATACAGAAGATGCAGTATTACATGCAATGACCAGCATTTTTATCTTTTTTTTCATAAGGAAATATGCTACCTGGAGTGAGTAATGTATAATGGTCTCACGGGATTTATTTCCATAAGGAACCCTTCCGGTATCGCCAAAGTAAATTATTTTTTCATTCGGCAGCAGTTTGTTAAGTTCTTTTACTACTGTTAACCCTCCTACACCGGAATCAAAAACACCAATAGGACGGGAAGCTTCATCGTTATTTGTAAATTCTTTCTTCAAATTTTACTTATCTGATTTAAAATCCTTATTTAGCGGATGTTTTATTTTTTCAAATGCCGTTCTATAATCGAATTCATTTTCCTGGAAGGGGCACATATCAACTGAAATTCTGTGCTCCTTATTACCTTTAGGGGAGTGGCAGTTTTTGCAGGTACTTTCATCACCTTTGATTCCTCCGTTTGATTTAAAGAATCCTTCATCCTTCATTATCTCTGCCGGTGAATAAAGGGAACCTGCCCCATGACACGATTCACATCCTACACCTTCTTCAATGCTGTAACGCGGTGCTTCACTTTTCAGGGGATTTCCCAGAGAATACTCTGTAGAATGACACTTAAGACATTCAGGATTTTCTGCAGGCTTAACCAGATTATTCTTAGCGGCAAAATCTGTGGCTTTATCACCCAGCAGCGTTTTAAATGCAGTAGAATGCCGTGAATTGATCCATATACCGGATTGGTTACCAATATTTTGCAGCGAGTGGCACTCTCCGCATTTTTCAGACCCGGTAATATACACCTGTTCGGTTTCCGGTTTGAGAGCATTCCTGAGGAATAACAGCAATGTGACTATGAATGCAATAAATATGAAGTATGAAAAATATTTCATTTATACTTTGAATATTCCTTAACCTCAGTTATTGTTGAACCAAACAGCCTGTTAATTTCATTCTTAACTTCAGAGCGCATATCATTGGTAATATATACTCTTCTTGCATAATCAACAAACTTTTTCCCGAAATCTTCACTTGCTTCCAGGCTTCTGATCACATTTTCTATGTTCCATAATTTCAGATTTATTCCGTGAAGCTTCAATTTCAAATCCTTAAGCCGGGATAGCAGTTTTTTATGTTCGACAGATGACATTAGAGTCGTTAAATTTGCCTTCAACAGTTTCAGTTCATGTTTGACAGCTTTTTGTTTTTCTTTATTCCTGATCTTAATCAGTTTAATCTCAAGTATGGTGATTTTATCAACAAGCTCGCCGGGCGAAACCAGTACAACAACATTCATATTCTTAAACTCCTTTTTATCTTATCAATTATCATTTTGAAATGTTCAGAGTTATTTACAAAATCAAGTTCATCAGACTCTATGACAAGCACCTTGCCCAGATCATAACCGTTTATCCAGGTGTTGTAGCTTCTGTTGAGCCTTTGCAGGTATTTCTTCTCAATGCTCTTTTCGAACTCTCTTCCTCTTAACCTGATATGACTTAACAGGGTTTTTACATCCGCCCTGAGATATACAACAAGATCAGGTGGCTGAAGATATGACACCATTTCATAAAAAAGGCTTCGGTAATTGTTATAATCGCGCTTTTCCATTCTGCCCATCAGGTAAAGATTGCGGGCAAATATCTCTACATCTTCGTAGATCGAGCGGTCCTGTATTACCGATTTTTTTGAAGCGATAATTTCCCTGTGAGCTTTGAACCTGTGCGATAGAAAATACACCTGCAGCTGAAAACTCCATCTTTTCATATCAATGTAAAAATCAGAAAGGTATGGGTTATTCTGCACCGATTCAAAATAGGGGTCCCACTTAAATGTATCGCCGATCATCCTGGTTAACGAGGACTTTCCGGAGCCTATATTACCTGCAACAGATATGAAATATTTCTTATTTGGTTTCAATATTTGGGATGCTGCTGATATTTTATATAAAAAAAACCGTTAATAAAATGATTAACGGTCTTTGTAATTTGATTTGCCTTTTAAAATAATATTCACATTAAACTTTAGAAAATACAGTTTCAGTTTACGTTTTTGAAGTTAATCGCCTGATTATTAATCAGCCGATTAATCAGCCTATGGTGAAGAAATATCAGTAACAGGTTCTTCTCTCTTTGTTGGAATGATTATTTCAGGAGAGATCCTTTCTTTGATCTTGGTTGCTGATTTGCCTTTCAATGCCCTGAGATAATAAAGTTTAGCCCTTCTTACTTTGCCTTCTTTTAATTTCTCTATCTTTGCAATAGTGGGGGAGTTCAGCGGGAATATTCTTTCAACACCAACGCCGTTAGAGATCTTTCTTACCCTGAATGTTCTGCCGATGCCAGAACCTTTTATTCCCATAACTATTCCCTGGTACTGCTGGATTCTTTCCTTTTCGCCTTCAATTACTTTTACATGTATGTTAACCGTATCGCCGGCATGAAACTTAGGCAGGTCTGTTCGTATCTGGGGAGTAGTTACTAAATTTATCTTATTCATTGTTATTCCTTAAAAGTATTACTTATTATTTAATTTAATTTTTTCTTCTTAACTCTTTTATATTTCTTTGAACCCATCTTCCCGCGCCACCGGGCTATTTCTTTATGGTTCCCGCCCAGCAGTACTTCAGGCACTTTAAGTCCTTCATATTCTGCAGGCCTTGTGTAAGCAGGGGAGTCAAATCCGGTTTCGGTCTGGAAGGAATCGGTCAAAGCCGATTCGCTATCACCCAAAACGCCCGGGATTAACCTTACAACTGCATCAATTACTACAAGAGCTGCGGTTTCACCGCCTGTTATCACGTAGTTCCCAATGGATAGTTCCATTGTAACAAACCTGTCAATTACTCTCTGATCAATACCTTTGTAGTGTCCGCAGATGAGAATAATATTGTCTTTTAATGAAAGAACGTTGGCTCTTTTCTGGCTGAAGGTAACACCCTGCGGCGTTAAATATATTACCTCGTCGTAGGTGCGTTCTTTAAGTAATCCGTTTAAACACTTAAAAAAAGGCTCGGGCTTAAGAAGCATTCCCGCACCGCCGCCAAAAGGCTTATCATCAACGTGGCGGTATTTGCCTTCGGCAAAATCCCTGAGGTCATGAACAACTATCCGGGCAAGTTTTTTTGACTGAGCCCGTTTTAAAATACTCTCTGTAAGCGGTCCTTCCAGTATTTTCGGTACAGCCGAAACAACATCAATTCGCATGATCTAATATTCCGCTAAATCATTTTTACGCAGTGATTAAACTGCCGGAGCCACGTTCCCGTTTCCCGGAGCAGGGGATCTGCCTTCATCTATTTCAAGATGCCCGCTTTTATTGTGTTTTGCCGAGACTGCCGTCAAAAGTGTCCTCATTGATTTGGCAGTTTTGCCCTGTTTGCCGATCACCTTTCCAAGATCGCTCTTGGAAACATGAAGCACAAGCGTAATCTTATTTTCTTCAACTGTTTCAACTACTCTTACGTTATCGGGGTCATCAACTAAATTCTTAGCTATAAATTCTATGAATTCTTTCATAAGCATCCCCTTTGGGTTTAGATTAACGGAATATAATTTAGAAAAACATTAATCGTTCTTTAATAGCGGGGTGCGGCAAATGCTGATTACCCAAAAGAGCATTTGCTAGTTTACAGAAAATAATGATGCAGATAATTCCTATGCTGCAGGCTGCTCTGCTGCCGGTTCTGATTCTGCTGATGGTGCTGCTTGTGTCTCGGCCGGCTTTTCTGCCGCTTTTTTCTTTTTTTCTTTTCTTCTTAGTTTCCTGTCATGGATCCTCTGAAGCTTGGATTCCTGCAGTGACTCCCATTTGGAGAATTCTGCAGCCACCTTGCTTTCTTCGGTCCCTTTTTTTACTAAATGATGCTTCAGCATCAAACCTTTATTTGATAAGATATTCCTAACTGTAACAGTTGGCTGTGCGCCGGTACTTAACCAGTACATAGTCCTGTCTTCGTCAAGATCAATTTTTGCCGGATGGAAATTCGGGTCATACTGCCCGACTGTTTCTATGAACCTTCCGTCTCTTCTTGCCCTTGAATCTGCTGCTACTATCTTGTAAATGGGAGCTTTTTTTCTTCCCATTCTTCTGAGTCTCAATTTAACCAATTAATTTTGCTCCGTGGATTATGATTTATTAATATTATTATTTCAAACTGAAATTTGGCGGGAGTCCCATATTTCGGAACATGTTTGACATTCCCTTACCTTTTTTAAACTGCTTAAGCATCTTCTGCATATCGTAGAACTGCTTAATGACCCTGTTTACATCCTGAATGCTGGTTCCGCTTCCCGATGCGAGGCGCTTTCTTCTCGAGCCGTTGATAACATCAGGATTCTCCCTTTCCTTTGTCGTCATGGAATTGATAACTGCTTCAACCTGCTTGAGCGGCTTATCATCAATTTCCTTTCCCTTCATCATCCTGTCAACCCCCGGTATCATTCCAACAAGCTGTGATATAGGACCCATTTTTTTTATCTGCTGAAGCTGCTCCAGGAAATCGGAGAAATCAAACTTATTGCTGTTGAACTTTTCCTCGAACTTCTGAATTTTCTTTTCATCAAGCTCTTCGGGGAGCATTGTCGTGGCTTTTTCTACCAGTGACTGGATATCACCCCTGCCGAGTATCCTTGAAGCCATCCTATCGGGATAAAACGGTTCGATTGCCTCAAGCTTTTCTCCGATACCTACAAACTTTATCGGCTTATCAACAACTGCCCTTATGCTGAGTGCTGCGCCCCCTCTTGAATCACCATCGAGCTTTGTGAGTACTACTCCGTCGTAATCTAACCTGTTATGAAATTCTTTAGCAGTGTTCACTGCGTCCTGTCCTGTCATTGAATCCACAACGAACAAAATCTCAGAAGGATCGAGCTTACTTTTCAAGCTCTCAACCTCGCGCATCATCTCATCATCAATTGCCAAACGGCCGGCTGTATCAACTATCAGAGTATCCTTAAAATTCTGTTTACAGAAATCAACTGCTGAGAGCGCAATTTTTACCGGGTCCTTTGAATCATCGGAATAAACCGCAACATCTATCTGCCCGCCCAGCATCTTTAACTGGTCTATTGCTGCGGGACGGTAAACATCACAAGCAGCAAGCGCCGGATTTTTGCCCCTTGACTTCAGGTACTTCGCAAGCTTCCCCGAAAATGTCGTTTTACCCGAGCCCTGAAGCCCGACAATCATTATTACCGAGGGTGTAGTGTTGGAAAACTTAATATCAGTTTTCTTTTCACCCATTAAAAGAACAAGCTCCGAGGTTATCGTATCAATTACGATCTTCCCCGGGTTAATGCTTTTTACTACATTTTTAGCTAACACCTTTTGCTTAACGTCATCTACAAACTGCTTAACAACCTTATAGTTTACATCAGCATCAAGAAGAATCCGCCTGACTTCGCGCAAAAACTCATCAATGGTCTGCTCTGAGACCTTGCCTTTACCCTTTATGAACTTAAATACCTTGTCAAACTTAGTGCTTAGATCTTCAAACATAGTTCAGATAATACGTCCCCGATGGAAATAGCTTTCCCAAATATAATGATAAACTTAATTAACCTGCAAAATTAACGATTTTTTTCGTAGTAATCAAGGATTTAGCTACCTCCAAATGGTTTATCATCCATATCTGGTGCAAAATCCGGCTATTCATACAGATTAACCTGATTTTCATGAATTTATAATAAGCTGCCAAAGAACGCGGAAAATTTCATTTTTGTCACACCGGCGAAGGCTGGTGTCCAGACTAATATTTTAGATTCATGCTTGATTGAAGCCTGCACGATAGTTTGAAACAACTCAAATCAGGCTCATCTCATTTCCTACATTTTAGCATTTAGAAAGATTGTCCTCTAGATGACCCGGAGGGTACCCCCAGCTTCCGCTGGTATGACTGAAAAAGGATTGATCTATTTTTACTTGTTTTGCTTGTGTTATACTCAATTCGGTCGTCCGGCGGTTCGATTGATTTTCATTCGCGAACAGCCGGACTGCAAATTCAGCTCAAAATTAAATGTTTTACCCCCCTGTCCGGTGATTCGTTTTAAAATCAAATCGCCGGACAATATACTGTTCTCCTTTCTTTTTAATTCAGCTCAGAATTAAACAATTTACCCATGTGTTCAGTGATTCGTTTTAAAATCCAATCGCCGGACAACTTACGAGACCAACCTTGACAAGTATTCATGAATTTTTCGGGCTTCCTAAAATATGCATGAGGCATATACAGTGAATATAATTTATGCCAATTGCATAAGCAAGGTAGTAATTGGGCATCTTCTTGTGTTTTGTCATGGCCGCGCAGGCAGGCATCCATACATGATTTAAACGGTTGGTGCCAGGGTTTAGTAGTTGGTGTCCACGACGGAGCCGAGCAGGAAACACTCTACAAGTCTTTCTGCGAATTCAGGATTAGAAGATTCGTTGATTGACCTGTTAGGGGGTCTCAAGATGAAGTATGGATCCTTCGACGGGGTTTATCCCGCACTTGATGCGGGACTCAGGATGACAAATAAAAAAGGCGCTCATAGGAGAACGCCTTTTCAATGCATGGAGAAAAGCAGGGTGTATAATGTTATTCTGCTAATGAAAGTTAATTTGTTTTACAATCGCTTCCATATACCATGTAAAATTTTATTAACATATCATTTTATGCTTGCAAATATATTCAGTTTGTTATTAATAATAAATCGGTCAAAAGATTGAACGGCAAAGTAGTCCTTCAGAACTACATCCTTTGGACTATAGTATTCAGTTTTGTAATGGTACAGGGCTCAGGAGAACAACGCCCCGTCCTGCTTTCAGCAGGACACCCTCTATAGAAGGGAATAACGCTCCAAGTACTCTGTGTCCTCTGTGGTGGAGGCTTTTGATTAAAAAAAGCAATTATGTTTACCCGCCTGCGCGGGCATGACAAAAGCAGGTGTTCCATTACTTCCTCACACCTTTTATTACTATTGTTTTTTCGGTGTTGAAATCATACGCTATTGCATACACGGTGTTGGAGGTTGAATAGAAATAATGGTAATTCTTGTAATCTTCATCCTCTTCAATCTCTTTACTCCACTTATTGCCGTTGTAATTGAATATATAGTCTTTGTGGTCACCGAAATCAAAACCGCTCAGGAAAATATTTTGAGGTGATGAGCCGCACAGCTCGAGATCCATGATTAAGAAATCACCAACATACAGAAAATCTGTGAAACCGGAACCGTTAAAAAATTGTATATTATCGCCATGAATATTAAATATCTGATTGCCGATATTTTCCATACGGAAGTATGAGCTCGTTAGATTTACCGTACATAAAGTCTGCCACGAAGTGCCGTTATATTTATGCATATCAAGCTTTGGGCCAACTCTGTTTTCAAAGTAAATACTGCCGGCAGCATCTTTTACAAACGGATCAATGTACCATGAGTTGGTATCAAATTGATATTTCATGAAATTATTCCCATCAAATTTATAAACTCTGCCTTTAGTTGCCGATAGCCAGTGTTCATCAATTGACTTTGAGTAAATTGAATAAAAATTATCAGCTTTATCGGAAGTATCAGCAATTATGAATTCCTCAAATCCAGCGCCGTTCCATTTTTTAAGGTATGCCATGGATTGGTTGTACGAGATCATACTGTAACCGCCGGTATATATATTATTTTCATCTATTGCAGAGATGCAGTAACCGGTAAACGGGTACCCGTAGAAATGAGGCAGGTAATCTATTCCGTTATATTCATACAGAGCATTTTGAGAGAGGTAATATATTTTATTGGTATCAAAGTACACGGCATCCCAAAAGTGAATTCCTTCTACGGTATCAATTTCCCAGTTATACCTTGCACTGTCATAACCGGGATTATCAACAGTAACTATATCATTACTGCATGAAGTAAAAAGGTATGAAAATATTATGATAAGAATTAAATTCAGTGCCCTGATGAATTGGTATCTTGTATGATAAAAATCTTTTAAGCAGGGAGTAAAGTATGAGTTTTGCATATAAGTATCAATTAATTCAACTTATGATATTCAAATATATATGATTAATTCTGAATATTTTCGGTGAAAATTGATACTTTCCTCCTTCTGTGGTGAAGGCTTTTGATTTTAATAAAAGCAAGTATGGATCCTTCGAATCCGCTCAGGATGACAAATAAAAAAGGCGCTCAGTTTGGAACGCCATAAAGACAAGCATGACCCCACCCCCAGCCCCTCCCCAAAAGGGAGGGGGGAGTTTATCACTCTAATCATTGCGGTTATTTTTTTTGTTTCCTTTATCATTATCGTTGCCGGGCGGCCTGGAGTCCTGTTTATTATCGTTTGAGTGCTTCTCATCTGATTTTTTCTCATCAGACCTGTCATCACTTTTATTATTATCATCTTTTTGCTTTTCCTCTTTATAGCCTTCATCCGACTTTTTTTCGTTCTCATAAGAATCGTCGTTCTTCTTTTCGTAATTCCTCTTTTCTGATTCCTTTTTCTTTTCTAATTTTTTTTCTTGCTTTGTCTCTTGTTTTGTTTGCTCTTTTGTTTGCTCTTTTGTTTGCTCTTTGGTTTTTTCCCGGGTTGTTTCTATGGTTTTCTCCTCGGTTTTTTTGCCGTTGACTTCGTTTTCGTTATTTTTCTTTTCGTGATAAGTCTTTTCGTTGTTTCTTCCTTCAGTTTTCTTATCGGTATTCTTTTTAACTGAATACTTTTCTGTATTCTTATCTTTTCTATTTTCACCGGTAATCTTATCAACGTTGTTATACTTCTTAACGTCTTCTTTGATAATCGTTGTCTTCGAGGCTGCTTCTATTTCTTTTACATCGGGTCCTTTATTTGTAACGGTACTGTTGCCAACGCTTATCACAGCATCGACTCTGCATGTAATAATATTCTGGTTATTATACACGGGGTCGATGATAACAACCGGCGGGTGGAGAGGTTCGTGGAAGTTGCTCTTTTCGCAGAAATTCCAGTGCCTAACCCTGTAACGCATGTGATGACACCGGTAGCCGTAGTCATGGTGCCGCCTTACCCTTGGTGAAATGGGATACCAGCCGCAGTATCCATCATTGAACATCCACACAACCCATGCCGGTGCCCATATGAAGCCCGGTGACCATACCCAGCCGTAATACTCTGACCACCACCACCTGCCGTAATGCGAAGTCCGCCAACCCCAGCTGTAATATGATGTCCACATCCAGCCGCAGTTTGTGTATGACCAGTAGCCGTATGAGTAGGGGTTCCAGCCCGGATCCATATTCCGCGGGCGCCATACATAATCGGTGTTAATTTCATCATCAAATCCGCCGCCATCGGTTACACCTTCGGGATCGACTTCGGCTTTTGTCACTTTGATCCACTCGCCGTCTGACTGAAGCTCAGTCTGAACGTCTTCTATTGTAAAGGTACTGTCGTTTTGGAAAATAATTGAATCTGCAGAGCCTGCCGATAATTTTGACGATGCAGAAATCAGGAAAACTGCCGTCAATATAACCATCAGGCTGGTTTTTGGAGTACACATAAGTTCACGCTCCTTCAATTAAGTTTATTAGTTTATCCCCATAAACATGATTTAAAAATAGTATAATTTTACCCTCATTTGGGTAAAAGAATGTAAAAATATGTAACAGAGAGGGGATGAGAAGATTTATAGATGAGAAGATTTAAAGATTAGAAGATGAGAAACGTAGTGGTTTGATTAATCAAACCCATTATTTTATTTGCGGGCTTGATAAATCAAGCCCCTACGGTTTGTGAGAGGAAAAGCATAAAAAAAAGGGACGCTAATTAGCGTCCCGAAAAATGAAATCAATATTATTCCTCCCCTCGGCGCTTTTTGACGTCCCGCGCATCTGCGTGGCGGGATCGGGGAGGTTAGGGTGGTTCCTTACAGTTCTTTTACTACCACATCAATAGCGTCGATGCATTCATCAATATGTTCTTTCTTAACATTCAAAGCCGGACGGAAGCGGATACTCTTTTCCCCGGAGCCGAGAACTATTACGCCTCTATCAAATATTTTACCGATAGCTTTTTTCCTTAAATCGCCGCCAGGAAGGTCAACAGCACAGTACAATCCTTTTCCACGCGCATTGGAAAGAATACCCGGATACTTCTCCTGCAGGTTACAAAGGCTCTTCAGCAGGTAATCACCAACAACAGCGGCGTTATTGACGAGGTTTTCTTCGTGGATAATCTCAAGGTATTTTTTGAAGCGCATCATATCAACAATGTTTCCGCCCCATGTTGAGTTTATCCTGCTTGAAGTATGGAATACATTCTCATCAATTTCGTCAACTTTATCGGTAACAAGTATTCCGCATACCTGTGTCTTCTTCCCAAAGGCAATTATATCGGGCTGAACATAATGCTGGTGTGCCCACCACTTGCCTGTCATCCCAACGCCTGTCTGTACTTCATCAAATATCAAAAGTATATCGTTATCATTGCAGATTGTCCTTAACTGCTCGAAGAATTCCCTGCGGAAATGATTATCACCGCCTTCGCCCTGAATCGGCTCAATTATCATGCATGCAATATCATCCTTGTTATCAGCAATAGCTTTTTGAATTTCGCTGAAGGCAAGGTTTTCTGTTCTTATTACTGCATCAAGATTATTTTCATTCAGCGGGTAAGTTACTTTTGGATTGATAATTCTGGGCCAGTTGAATTTGGGATATAGATCGGTCTTTGCGGGATCCGTATTGGTAAGCGACATTGTGTAACCCGAGCGTCCGTGAAAAGCCTGTTTAAAATGAATTACCTGGTGCCCGAGTTCTTTTGTATGTCCTTTTTTAAAATTCTTGCGGACCTTCCAGTCAAAAGCAGTCTTCAGCGCATTTTCAACGGCCATAGAGCCGCCTTCAATGAAGAAAGAATACCTGAAGTAAGAGGGGATTGCTATCTTAAAGAATGTCTGAACGAATTCCGCCATTTCGGCGCAGTAGATATCCGAATTTGAGGGCTTATTGAGCGCAATCTTTCCGATGTAATTAATAAATTCCGGATTATTCATCTTGGGGTGATTCATACCAAGCGGATTTGATGCAACAAATGAGAACATATCCAGGTAAGGCCTGTTGTTCCTTGATTCATATATATATGCGCCCTGTGACTTCTCAAGATCCATTACAACATCAAGCCCGTCAACATTCATATACTTTCTTAATGTATCCAGTACAGCATTAGGTCCTATCGAGTTATCTTTAATTGTTTTTGAGGTCACGATTGTTTTTGTTATTACGTTATCCATTTCTTTTCAAGCACTCCTTTCTTAGATTCTGATTGTGAAGCAAAAACTTATATTTCACCTGATGAAAAAAATACCGGATCCTTCGCTTGGCTCAGGATTAAAAATCTACTTTCCTTTTATATATTCTTCAGCTATCTGAACGGCATTTGTAGCAGCACCTTTTCTTACGTTATCAGCAACAATCCAAAGGTTTATTCCGTTCTTAACTGACTTGTCTTCCCTGATCCTGCCTACAAAGACATCATCTTTATCAGCTGAATCAACAGGCATCGGGTAGAGATTTGCGGACGGATCATCTACAACTTTTATCCCTTTAGCTGAAAGCAGTACTTCTCTAACCCCAGCAGCAGTAACTTTTTTGTCGAATTCAATATTGACCGATTCAGAGTGCCCGTTAATGGCAGGTATCCTGACACAGGTAGCAGTTATATTCAGATCTTTTCTGTTCAATATTTTCCGGGTCTCGTTCATCATTTTCAGCTCTTCCTTTGTGTAATTATCATCAAAGAACAAATCAATGTGCGGGATTGCATTATATGCGATCTTATGCGGGAAAGGACTCGTTCCGGTATGCTGCAGATTCTTAAGTTCGTTCTCCAAAGCACTCACACCTTTGTATCCTGCACCCGAAACACTTTGATAAGTGGAAATCACAACTCTCTTAATTTTAAATGCGTTATCAAGCGGCTTTAAAGCAACTACCAGCTGGATGGTCGAGCAATTGGGATTAGCAATGATTCCCTTGTTCTTAAACATTTCCTGCCTGTTAACCTCAGGTACTATCAGGGGTACGTCATCTTTCATTCTGAATGCACTTGAGTTATCGATAACGATACAGCCGTCAGCAGCTGCTTTTGGTGCCCATTCAGTTGATATTGAACCACCTGCGCTGAAGAAAGCGAATTCAAGGTTCTTGAATACATTTGGTTCCAGCTTTTGCAGCCTGAATGTTTTACCATTAATATTAAGCTCTTTCCCGGCTGATGCATCAGAGGCTATTGCAACTATTTTGCCGACTTCAAATTTTCTTTCCTGGATGAGCTCCAGGATCTTGCGTCCGACAAGTCCGCTTGCCCCGACTACTGCGATATCGTGTACTCTCATGAAATTCTGCTGATAATTATTTTATTGATGGATGATTTTAAAATCAATTTCTAATTTGTTTCGTTTTTTGTGTTTCGTATATTAAGTTATGTTACCGATAAAAAAATGTTTTTCCTTATTTCTGCTTAGGAATTTTGATATTCCGTAAACATCTTTTCTGCTGACTATGAAAATCAGTCCGATACCCATATTGAAGACTTTTCGCATTTCCGCATCACTGACCTTACCTGTTGTTTGGATCAAGGTGAAAATTGGATTTGGTTTCCATGCATTCCAGTCAATATTTATTTTAAGATCTTTGGGGACAACTCTCTTCGTGTTTCCGAGTATTCCGCCGCCGGTAATGTGTGAAATTGAATGAACATTGTATTTTGCTGTTACTGATCGTATTACTTTTAAATATGACCTGTGTACTTTTAACAATTCATTGCCTAAATCTGTTCTCAGCTCCGGAATGTACCGGCTTAATTTAAACTTTCTTAAAAGAACGCTTCTTGCAAGTGAATATCCATTTGTATGAAGTCCGCTTGAGGGGAGACCAATTAGCACGTCACCTTTCTTCACATTCTTCCTGTCGATAATCTTAGAGCGCTCAACAACTCCGATAATCGTTCCTGCTGCATCATAATCATCTTTACTGTATAGTCCTGGCATCTCAGCGGTTTCTCCGCCTATCAAAGAACATCCATTTCTCCTGCATCCTCTGACAAACCCTTTGACGATATCAATTGCAACCGGTGATCTCAATTTGCCCAGTGCAAGGTAATCCAGAAAGAACAGTGGAAGAGCGCCGCAAACTGCTATATCATTAACACAGTGATTAACGAGATCCTCACCAATAGTACTGTGTTTTTTGGCAGTAATTGCTACTTTCAGCTTAGTACCGATACCATCGGTGCTGGCAACAAACACCGGATTCTTTAGGCTTGTTGGAATCTTGAAAAAAGCCCCAAAATTACCTATTCCGCTCAATACTCCTTTAGTGAATGTAGATTTAACCAAAGGCTTTATGGATTCTACAAATCTGTCGCCTTCTGAAATGCTGACACCGGCAGAGGAATAGGTGGATTTCATGAACAAATATACCAAAATTAGCCCAAAAGAGCAATTCCATAAAACAGAGCTAATTGCATGGTTTTACCTGAATTTGAACTTTAAACAGTTTAAAGCTAACATTGATTTTGTAGTGTTTTCAGGTATTTTTGTGTGATTTGAGCAATATAACGGATATGAGTGAGGTAGTTTCTATGATATAATCGTAATTTTGTGCAACATTAAATTAACAACAACACGTGAGAGCAGGCGAAAACAAAATCATATTCTCGAAAGAAGAAGCTGAAGTGGGCAGGGAAAAGATAAAGCAATTTAAGCTCAATCTGAGTAAGGTCATAACTGATGAGGCATGGAAACATTTTCCTGAATTATCAAAACTCGAGCTGGAGAAGTTCGTATTATTTCAGGAGATTATAAGCCATGTATCCGATGAACTTACTTTCAGGATCAACAACTTGTCAGGTAAAACAAACCGTAAATCAGCTTAGAAGAGTTTCCCTTTTTTTCAGAGTAAAGTTATTTTTTGGAGATAGAAAAACTATCTCCATTTTTTTTTATCTAAAATTATTATTATTTTGCTGAAAATTTCAAATAATCATATAATTAATTAGAAATAATATCATGAAAATGAATGCCGGAATGATAATCGGACTCTTAGGCGGCGCTATAGGGATTATCGTAGCAATAGTAGCAGTGGTCGCTACGAAATCAATTGCGGGAATTATTATCGTAGTGCTGGTGGTAGGTATCATGGGTACAACATTCTGGAAAGTGCTCTTCAGACCAATGATGATAAGCAACAGGCTTGCAAAAGTTGGAGTTGGCGCAACTGCAAGGGTAATGGAAGTTAAGGATACCGGAGTAACGGTAAATAATTCTCCGCAGATAAAACTGCTCCTCGAAGTCACTCCGCCCAACGGTCTGACGTACCTTGTGGAAACCAAGCAGCTAATTTCAAGGCTGCAGACTTCGATGTACCAGGTGGGAAGCACGCTTCCTGTCTTGATCGATCCGAATGACAAAGATTATATTTCACTCGATTATGATGGAAGGGGCGGTCAAATGAATGCCGGTTCGGGCGGGAGCTTTGATTCAGATTCAGTTCCCGTCGGCCCGTGGGCAGGAATGAGAAAACAGGAAGCGGAAAAAAAACTTTTTGATATTGATGCGAGGAATAAAGAAATATTTGCTTACGGAACATCCTGCCGGGCAATTGTTACAAAATATACATGGCTAGGAATTTATGTAAACGGCCAAAACCCGGCGGTAGAAATTGAAGTACAGGTACTTCCCGTAGACAGGCCTGCATTTGCAGCAAACACAATTGGAGTTGTCATGGAACAATCAGTGCCGAAATTTCAGGTTGGAGAGGAAATTTATGTTAAATATGACCCAAACAATACTTCAAAAGTTACTATAGAACACTCATAAACCAAAAAGTTAACCCCTTCACGTTATTTTTTTAACTAGCTTCAAATATGCAAGTTTTATGCCATTTGCTTATACAGTTCTTACCAAAAACGTGAGTATTTCTGAACATTTTTGATTATCTTAAGATGTTTACTAAAAGTAATTCAGGGGGGATTATGAAGTCTTTAAAGTTCGTCTTGATCCTGATAGTTTTAATCTGTACATCAAATCTGTTCTCTCAGTTCATAGGCAAAAAGAAAAATCCAGTCAAAGTGCCAAGGTATTCAATTTCATTTTTGGGTGGATATGGTTATGTCTTTGGTTCTGCCAGCGGAGATGCAAGAGATTTCTTAACTCATTATGACGTACAGCCCGGAGTTTTTTGGCATCCGGAAAACCTTGGTATGAAGTCAGGATTTGGACTGGAAGCAAAAGGTAAATATGCTTTAGGCAAGAAAAAGAAATTCAGAGTGACAGGTTCTCTTGGATACAATCTCTTTTATAACACACAGAACAACGGAAAAAACAGGACCAAATGGAGTATTTTTA
Source organism: Ignavibacteria bacterium (assembly GCA_025451455.1). Taxonomy (GTDB): domain Bacteria; phylum Bacteroidota; class Ignavibacteria; order Tepidaquicellales; family OLB5; genus OLB5. Next base: position 4,072 of record JANWKI010000052.1, on the reverse strand, counting down.
ACTTAGGTGCAGGTATGGAGTATAACTTCACTCCGAAACAAAAAGAAAGGATCTACACCGGCCTCGAAATAAATTATAACCTGATGTTCGGAGCCTGGCAATCAGATATCACGTATCCTGATAAATATGTTTCAAATATTTATACAAAGTTCCGGCCGGCAAACAGGATGGGTTTAACTGCACTTGCCGGAATGGAATTCAGGCTTAGTAAAAAAATGGATCTGAATGTTGGTATTAAAGGTGTTTGGGTGAATGCTTTTCCAAAGAGGAATTTTTATGTTGAAGAAGGTTATGAAACCTATGTTAACGATTCAAAGAGCTATGATGGAATTGAATTCCAAAGCAACAAAGAGGTTATGTATTTCCAGGTTGTAACCGGTATCACTCTGCCGCTGAGTTTCAAATAATAATTTTGGGGGAATTATTAGTTAAGGTAAAGTCCCGCTTTGGCGGGGCTTTTTTATTTATACAATGTTCCATAAATTTGTAAATTAAATCTAAATTAAGAGAATATGAACTACACAACTATAAAAGAATTCCTCAAAGACTGGGCTTACGAAAGCGGAGCCACTCAGAAAGTCATCAATAATCTGACAGATGAGTCATTAAGCCAGAAAGTTACCCCAAGCGGGCGTTCACTTGGATTCATCGGCTGGCACATAACAGAAACAATTGGAGAAATGATGGGAAAGACAGGTTTAAAGGTTTTTACTCCCGATATGACCAAATGGGATGAAACAAGTTCTGAACACTTAAGGGAGTGTTACAAAAATTCCTCGGAATCACTGGTTGAAAAGATCCAGGCTAGCTGGGAAGACGAAACGCTGCTTAAAGAAGATGACATGTACGGCGAAACATGGAAACGCGGCCAGACCTTGAGAAGCCTGATAGAGCACCAGATACACCACCGCGGGCAAATGACGGTTTTAATGCGGCAGGCGGGAGTAAAGGTACCGGGGTTTTATGGCCCGTCATATGAAGAATGGGCAGCATACGGAATGGAAGCTCCGAAGTAAATTTTTAGTAATATAGAAATTATTTTTCCGGAAGAAAAATCTCTGCCATCATGCATCTTGCACTTCCGCCGCCAACCTGTTCAATGGTATTGATATTTACTTCCAAGATTCTTCCGTATTTTTCCAGCTGTTTTATCTGAGATTCATCAAAATTCCACCTTGCAGTTGCTGACATGACAATTATCGATTTACCCTTATTGTTTTTTACATTCAGAATATTACCGCAAAAATTTTTAGTTTGCGCATATGAAATTGTAATAATTTCCAGGCCAAGCTCCGTGAGCTTATCCAAAACTACTTTTCTTTCTTTCGGCAGAATACACTCCCCGCAAATGACTGCAAAACCATCGCCAATACCCATAATTACATTTGTATGGTATATCGGATTTCCCTTTTCATCTTCTGCATGGAAGAATATCCTGTTATCCGGGGGAATGTTCATCAGGTCACAATACTTTTCAAACATTCCGGCATTAGTGCGCTCTGACTCAATTGCAAAAACAGCATTATGTTTTCTGTCAAGCACAAGGCTGCCTGTACCCTCGAGTATCATGTTCTCATTCTCATATTTTGAAAGGTCTATCCACTTTTCTATCTTCACCTCAGCCATACCTGCCACATCTTCAACAAGTGAAGCATCCCTTTCCATGCGCCTGTTTGCAGAAAGCATCGGAAATAATACCACTGAACCGTCTTCATATGTTGCAAACCAGTTATTCGGGAAGACTGCATCGGGGAGCTCTTCTTCGGAATCAATCCCGGCTACAAAAACATCGATACCGGCAGCAATCAGTTTTTTAACCATTCGTTTGAATTCTTCAGATACTTTTTGCCTGAGAGTTTTCGTATCAAATTCGGGAGAATTCTGAAATGCATTTGACCCTGCTGTTTCGTTGTTATACCCGAAAGTATCAGGAGAGATCATCAATATTCTATGCGTTGTTTGTGATGGCATTAGTGATTAATAAGTAAAGCGTTGTGCTCTTCTTTTTCTATCTTTATAATTGTTTTTCCCTTAGTTCAACGGGAACGGATCTTTTAGCACGTATCCTGATATTTATCATTTCAACAAATACTGAAAATGCCATTGCGAAATAAATGTATCCTTTGGGTATGTGCTGGTCAAAACCTTCTGCTACAAGCAAAACACCGATAAGAAGCAGGAAGCTTAATGCAAGTATTTTGATCGTTGGGTGTTTATGAACAAAATCACTAAGAGCTTTTGAAGTGAACATCATGAAAATTACGGATAATACCACAGCTGTTACCATTATCCAAAGCCTGTCTGTCATGCCGATTGCCGTAATTACAGAATCAAGCGAAAACACTATATCAAGTATCATTATCTGAACAATTACCCCGAAAAATGAAACAGCTTTCTTTTTAACTGTTTCGTCATGCTCATCTCCCTCGAGTTTTTCGTGAATTTCAAACGTGCTTTTGCCCAGTAAAAAAAGTCCCCCGGTTATAAGTATTATATCCCTGCCTGAAATTTCATTGCCCAGCAGAGTGAAGACCGGAGCGGTTAATTTCATTATCAATGAAAGTGAGAACAGGAGAAGTATCCTCATTATCATTGCTGCTGCAAGACCGGTAAGCCTTGCTTTATTTTGTTTATCTTTAGGGAGTTTGCCTGCAAGAATTGAAATAAAAATGATATTATCCACTCCAAGTACAATTTCCAGACCAATCAGCGTTAAAAGCGCAATAGCTATTTCCATTAATTATTTATGTTTTTTATTCAATTCTCTTATGCAATATAAATTAATTCAGGCATACAAATCAACGTTGTAATTTGGTTTGTTCCGGCTCAGTGAAGCATAGTTCCTTTTACTGATGATTTCAAAAAATGGTGATGGAAACACGGTACTCTGCCGTGACATTTTTACTGCATCATCTATTTCATTTGCGTAATTACTTTTGTAATTTTGAAGAGCAAAAGCAGAAATTTATGTTAGAACACAGAAATTCGCGCCTGGCATCAACAAAGCAGTTTCGGCACAGGCTATTAAAGACCGGCTTGTTCAGCCTATTTATGTTCGGCACGTCTCTTGCTATCGGGATTTGCGGCTATCACTACATTGCAGGTCTAAGATGGGTGGATTCATTTTTGAATGCTTCGATGATACTGGGCGGCATGGGTCCTGTTGATGCATTGAAAAACGATACTTCCAAAATATTTGCCGGATGTTATTCGCTCTTCAGCGGCGTTGCATTCTTATCAAGCAGCGCAATTTTTCTGACGCCGATATTGCACAGGTTCCTCCATAAATTTCATATTGATCCCGATGAAGGGGAAAGGAAAGAATAAATGCCGGAGTTGAAAGCAGTTCTGTTTGATCTGGATGACACTTTGTTTGATCACAGGCATTCATGCCGTGAAGGGCTGAGAGCTGTATGGAAAAGATATACATGTTTCCAGGAAATGACACTGGATGAACTTGAGCAGGAGCACTCGCTTCTTCTCGAGAAGATCCATTTTTCGCAGGTGCTCGTTGGCAAGCTCTCGATAGAAGAGGCAAGGGCAGAAAGATTTAAATTCGCTTTTTTGAACAGGGGAGTTGAAGTAGATTTCAATACTGCAAATAATGCAGCGGAAATATACAGGCGCTCGTATGTAAATAACAGGAGAAGATCGAAGGGTTCGGAAGAATTGCTGAGGTCACTTCATAATCAATACAAGATAGGTATCATTACAAATAACCTGATAACTGAACAGGTAGATAAACTGGAATATCTGGAACTGAGGAAATATATTGAAGTTATGGTTACTTCCGAAGAAGCAAGAGTTACCAAACCCAATCCGCTTATTTTTAATTTAACCCTTGAAAAACTTAACCTGAAGCCCGCAGAGGCAGTTATGATAGGAGACTCATGGGAGCATGATATTGTTGGCGCTCACAGCTCTGGAATTAAATGCATCTGGCTGAACCATTCCAAAAAACAATGCCCTGACCCTGCAATGGCTACAGAGATAAGATCCCTTGGAAATCCGGAATATATTAAGACTCTGCTTAAAGCCTGATTGTTCAGTTCGTTAAGCAGAAGGCATGAAG
>JANWKI010000051.1 GCA_025451455.1 Ignavibacteria bacterium | reverse complement strand
TTTTTCAGGTCACCCGCTAAAGCGCTGCGAACCATATCGCTGAAATCCTTTGGCACTTCGTTCGATATTACGCTTATTACCCCGTCACCTCCCGAAGTGATTATTGGCAGTGTCAGGGAATCTTCTCCGGAGAGAACCGAAAATTTACCGGGGGCATGCATGATGATCTGCATTATCTGCTCAAGATTATTGGATGCTTCCTTGACTGCAATTACATTTTCAACTTCTTCCGCCAAACGCAGTGTTGTTTCTGCCAGCATATTTGAAGCAGTACGCCCGGGTACATTATATAACACTGCTTTTACATCGCATTCCTCTGCAATTTTCCTGAAATGCTGAAAGAAACCTTCCTGCGTTGGTTTATTATAATACGGCCCGACAAGCAGAACAGTTTCAACACCTATTTCCTTTGCATCATGAGTCAGCTCTATTGAATCATTAGTAGAATTCGTTCCTGTACCTGCAATTACCGGTACTCTCCCGGCTGCCTGCTCAAACACAATCTGGATGACCCGTCTTCTTTCATCACGGGTCATTGTTGCAGATTCACCGGTTGAACCGCAGGGAACCAGGAATTCAATTTTGTTCTTTATCTGCCATTCAACCAGGTTCCGTAATGACTGTTCATCAATAGTTCCGTTTTTCTTGAACGGAGTAACGAGTGCCGTTCCTGTACCTTTTAGTTTTGCCATATAAAATTTTTACTGAATTGATTTTACAAATTTACTTTTAATATTGAACTTAAACAATTTAGAAAGAAAAGAATATTTTCTTCACATATCAATAAAATAAGAGGCAGATCTGTTACTCTTCTCTTAAGATTTTCCTTTAAGAATAAAAAAGACGGTCAAATGGACCGCCTCAGCAATAAACTTTGATATGTGGCTTAGTTATTCTTTCTTCTTCATCATATTTCTCATCAGTGCTTCCTGTCTAAGCTCCATCATCTGGGGCTGTGCACGGTAGCCTGAATATATCCCCGGTTTAGTTATGGATTTTGAAACATTGGATGCGGCAGTTAGTATGACATTATCACATATCTCTATGTGGCCTACAATTCCAACCTTGCCGCCGATCATGCAGTTTTTACCAATCCTGGTGCTTCCGGCAATTCCGCTTTGCGCTGCGATAACAGTATTCTCGCCAATTTCTACATTGTGAGCTATCTGGATCTGGTTATCAAGCTTTACACCTTTATGAATTATGGTTTTTCCTATAGTAGCTCTGTCAATTGAACAGTTGCTTCCAATCTCAACGTCTTCTTCAATTACAACAATCCCCTTTTGCGGGATCTTCTGGAACGTGCCGTCCGGATTCCTCGCCTGGCCAAATCCGTCGCTTCCTATGACAGTCCCTGAGTGAATAATAACCTTTCTGCATATCACAGTGCCGGCATTGATAGTTACGTTAGGGTAAATAAGTACATCGTCTCCTATTTCAGAGCCGGCAAGTATTACAGTGTTTGGCAGTATGCTCACACGTTTACCGACCTTTACTTTTGCCCCAATAAATGAGTGGGCACCTATCCTTACATCCTCATCTGATATCTCTGCAGTATCATCAATTACTGCTGTTTCATGTATCCCGATCTTCTGAAGTTCGGTTTTTGGAGAAAGAATATCAAGAAGTTCAAGGAATGCGAGATAAGGGTCTTCAACTCTGATAAGGGGAATTTTTTTTCCGTCAAGCCTTTCGTATCTTTCCGGGTTAAACCTTTTGGAAACAATTACGGCACCTGCAGCGGTGCCGTTAAAATACTTTTCGTAAACCGGGTTAGCAATAAATGTAATCTCATTTCCCAAAGCTGATTCTATCTTGCCGATATTGATAATATCTATTTCACCGCTTCCGGTTAGTTCGCCGCCAATTAATTTCGCAACTTCTGATAGTTTCATCCGCTGAAATAATATTATTGTGTTCCAAGTTTATTAATAACTTTCTGGGTCAGGTCATACTTACTGTTCATGTAAAGCAGCATCAGCTGGCTGGAACGGTCAATTACAAAATCATAACCGTCTTCTTTTGCAACATCCTGTATAGCCTTAAATACCCTGTCCTGAACAGGTTTCATAAGCTCGCTTTGCTTCTGGAAATATTCTCCGTTCTCACCGTATTTCTGCTGTTTAAAATCTGCAATTTGCTTTTCCTTTTCCTTTATCTCGTCTTCTTTAAGCTGCTTTACTTTTTCGGTAAGGATGAGTTTCTTCTTATTGTAATCATCCTTAACGAAAGCGAGACTGTCATTGAAAGCCTGTAATTCTGTTTTCCATTTCTGGACCAGGTTATCCAGGTTAGTCTGAGCATCGCGGGCATCCTGAAGAGTTTCAAGAATTACTTTGGAATCAATGTAACCGATCTTCTGCTGTGAGTAACTCACTGCTGAAACAAACATAAGAGTGAAAATCAATGCTGTTTTTAATTTCATTTTCGGTTTATGTAATATTTTGAGATAAATTGTATCCGTTTAATCGGAGCCTCCCGAAAACATCTGTCACCGGGGGTAATTATTTCAATTTATCAAGTACTTTAAAAGTAATATCGATATCTTTATCACCATAAATAAGCGCATCTGAAGCCTTATCAAGGACCATGTTATACTTCAGCTCCTTGGCAAGCGTTTCAATTGCTTTGGTGATCTTATCCTTAACAGGTTTGAACAGTTCTACCTGAGCATCATATAGTATTTTCTGGACATTTTGTTTATATGCTGCGAGCTGCTGATCCAGGCCCTGTACTTCTTCCTGCATCAAACCTAATTCACCTTCAAGTGTCTTTATCTGGTCAGCTGTAAGCTTGCCTGCCTCTATCTGCTTCTGGGCATCTTCATATTTAGCTTTAAACGCATCTGCCTTTGTCTTAATATCGTTTTCAACTGTGGTGATAGTATCTACATACAATTTCTGCAAGTCTTCGAGTTTTTTCTTTACTTCCTGTGCTTCAGGAAGCTGACCTATTATCACCTCGCTGTCAACAAACGCCAACTTAACCTGTGCATTTGCTGCAAGCCCGCCTGCGATGATAAAAACCAATGCTATTATTATATTTTTCAATTATTTTCTCCTTTAAGAAATTAATAATGATATTTATTAAACTATTTTAAAATGCTTTTCCGAACTGGAAGTGAAATATCCATGCTGGGTCCTGGCCGTCGACTATCTTGCGGTCAAACCCGTATCCAAGATCAAAACCTATTATTCCTACAGCAGGAAGCATCAATCTTGCACCAAAGCCAACTGAGCGCTTCAGATCGAAGAAATCTGCAGATTTGAAAGTTGACCAGAGGTTTCCTGCTTCTGCAAAGAGCGATAAGAAAATCGGGATAGGGTCCTGTGAAAACGAATATCTAAGTTCAACTGAATATTTCATCAGGAAGCGGCCGCCTAATGGGGAGCGAAATTTATTCTGAGGACCGATAGTCCTGTCATCATACCCCCTGAGAGATACAGTGTTGTATGCAAGGCCGCCTCCGCCCATAAAGAATAATTCATTCGGCGGCACGTAATTATCGCCGGCAAGACTGCTGATACTTTCAATATCAAAGAGAGATGCAAGAACTATCTTGCCTGCATTATCCAGACTTTTGAAAGCTTCGCTTTTAAAACCGAGTTTATAAAAATTTATTGTTCCTAAAATCCTTCCGCCTGCTACTTCTGCCATTAATGTGAGCCTGGACCCTATCGAAGGAAAAATAGGGCTATTGGTTGAATTACGTGAAATTATCTGTCCGATACTTACCTGGTTCCTCACTCCGGTTTCGTATAGCCCTGCGCCCTGTATTGTATTTGTCCTTTGAATTTTGAGAAACCAGTCTCCCCTGAAATAATCATCCGGAAATTTTAACCTTCTTCCGATATTCAATGTAAAACCTGTTTCCTCAATTTCGTAAGTATAGTTCTGCTTGGTACTATAAATATCTACCCCGCCGGAAGTTGGAGTGTTGTAAAGCCATGGTTCGGTAAACCCTATCCGGAATGTTCTGTAAGTTCCTTCCGTTCCAAAATCCCATTGCAGGCTTAATACCTGGCCTGCTCCCCCATTAAGAGGCTCGGTAATATCAAAATTATTGAATACAAGGCCAAGGCTTCCTGAGAATCCGAAAGTCTGGCTGTACCCGACTGATGCATTAAGCTGATCAGACGATCTTTCTTCTACAAGGTAGACCAGGTCCACAGTACTGTCATTTCTCTGGACAAAATCATAATTGAGAACTTCAGGATTGAAATAATTAAGCTGACTCATCTGCTGCATGCTCCTGATCATGGAAGTCTTATTGAAGTAAACTCCCGGCAGTGTAAATATTTCGCGCCTTATCACCTTATCCTGTGTTTTTGTATTACCCGAAAATGAGATCAGCCCTATCCGGTACTGCCTGTTTTCCTGAATTTTGATTTTAAGGTCAACAAAGTTATTATCTGTGTCTTCTTCCTCAGTTTCTGCCTGAAACCCAAGGTAACCGTTATCAAGATACATCGAGGCTATATCAGACTGGCTTTCATTTCCCCTCAAATTCTGCTGAAACTTCTTCATGTTATATACATCTCCGCGCTTGAAATCCAACCTTTCGTAAAGCTGCATATCTTTATAAACAGTATTGCCTTCAAACTTAATATCCCCGACTTTAAACTTCGAGCCTTCATTAAGCGTAATTACAATTTCTACATCTTCCTTATTATTCAAATACTCAAGCCTGTCATTAACAATTGTTGCGTCCTTATATCCGTTTTCTCTGTAGTGGTCTATTATCAGTTTCTTGTCATTCTCATAATCTTTACGGTTGTATCTTGCATTATCCCAGAACTTCCACCATACCTTTTCAGAGGTTTCGTCCATTGCGCTCATAAGATCACCCGATGACATTGCCTTATTCCCTTCAAACCTTATCTTCCTTACGCTTATCTTGGTTCCTTCAGTAATTTTAACTCTAAGCTGTGCTTCATTGAATGAGTTGACAAGCTGGTCCACTTTAACTACGGCAAGAGGGTAACCTTCTTCTTCGTACATCTTAACAATGTTATACTCAATATCTTTAACAGTCTGCGGAGTTATTACTTCCCCGTTTTCCAGAGGTATCTTTTCAAGTATATCTTTATCGCTGAATTCATCATTCCCCGAAAACTTTATATTATCAAGCTTAGGCAATTCCTTAACCTTTATCACAATATAAGCGCCGTCACCGATTTTTTTATCGACAACAATTTCTATATCCGAAAAAAGCTTCATGTTCCACAAATTCATTATAGCCAGCTGAGATGTTTCTGACGGGATCATCAGCTCATCACCTAATTTCAGCCCGCTGTTAGCAATAATTATCCGGGAATCATAGAATTTATTCCCTTCGGTTGAGAGCGAAAGTATTTTATAGTTCTTTGGTCCTTCCTGGCTAAACGAGTTTGAGAATAATAATAAGAGAGCAAATACTGAGAGCAGGATCCTATTTATATTTACCATGAAAATTAAGCTTTCTTCCTTTTTTGAATTTGTTTTGTTGTCATGCCGAATCTTCTTTCTCTGTGCTGGAATTCCCGGATCGCAGCGTACAAATGCTCTCTCCGGAATTCAGGCCAGAAAGTCTTATCAAAATAAAATTCAGCATAAGCGGATTCCCACAGCAGAAAATTGCTGATCCTGTAATCACCGCCGGTTCTGATCATCAGGTCTGGGTCGGGAATTGAATCTGTAACAAGGTAACCTGAGAACATTTCTTCAGTTAATTCACCCTTTGAGATCTTGCCGCTTTTGAGGTCTGAGGAAATTTTGTTTACAGCATTCAGGATATCCCACCTGCCGCTGTAGCTTAAAGCTAAAACCAATGTCATTAGCTTATTGTTCCTTGTTTTTTCAATAGCATCTTTAAGTTCATCAAGCACCTGCGGCGGCATTGCCGACATATCGCCAATAGCCCTCAGGCGCACGTTGTTTTCGTGAAGCTTATCAGTTTCGCTTCTGAGTGATTTAATCAGGAGGCGCATTAAGATTGCTACTTCTGTCTTTGGCCTTCTCCAGTTTTCTGTAGAAAATGTGTATAGAGTGAGGTATTTAATTCCTAATTGACCTGATGCTTCAACAATATCCCTTACGGAGTGTACTCCCTGCCTGTGCCCGAAAGTCCGCGGTTTACGCTTTTCCTGCGCCCATCTGCCGTTACCATCCATAATAATCGCTACATGCCGGGGTATTTCACCCGAGATTTTTAAAGAATCCTGTATTTTTTTATCAGCAGGAGACGGTTCGTTAAAAGCCATCCTTTTATATTAACAAATCAGGCGGCTGCCTGATGAATTACCGTTAGTAAACCAATAATTTAGCGTATAAAGAGCAAAAATACAATTGATAAAAAAAGGGAAAGGTTTGGGGAGATTTCGCTATTTTTCGCATCAGTACGTAATTCTCCGTGAAAGACGCCGAACATTGTCATTCTGAGGAGCGGAAGCAACGAAGGAATCCAAAATAATAAAATCAAAAGATTTACCACGAATTACACTAATTACACGAAATTATTTATTCATTCCAAACCATGGAATACCCGAAGGACTTCTTTGAAGGGAATGAGATAAATTCAACAGGCCCCTCCCTTTCGGGGAGGGGTTGAGGTCTAAAGTTTAAAAGGTACGCTTACCTGCAAATTAATACTTCTGCCGGGATTCATAGCATAATTCTTATACCTGCTTAAATGATCAACATATTTGGTATCAGCCAGGTTATCAAATGAAAGATCGACCGATGCGACAGATTTTGCAAATGCCAGGTCAAAACCAATTCCGGCATTCAGCAGGGTGTAACCATCCGTTTTGGATTCAAGCGGATCTGTTTTATCCTGCCCGGAAACAAACTTAGCGGTAAACTTAATATAAGGATTCAGAAATTTGCCAAGGCTGGATTTTTGAAATTTAATTTCCAGCAGATTTTTCATGGGAGGAGTAAAAGGAAGGGGATTACCTGTAGCGTTGTTCTCTGTATTAACATAGTCGCCATTTGCACTTATTACCATCCACTTTGCCGGCTGAAACTGAATGCTGTATTCGTAACCGTAAAATGTGCTCTTATCCTGTTTTATATTATAAACCTGGAATCCTTCAATTGTATCACTTGTCGGTGCCGGATAAATAAAATTATCCACAACATTCCTGTAAACGGAAAGCTGAATACTCAGGTTTTTGTAATTTAATCTTACTCCAAGATCCAGGTTAAGTGATTCTTCAGGTTTTGGTTCTGCAAGCGAATCAAGAATTTTGAGACCCTTATCATATCTTACTGTACCTTCGTGCACGCCATCAACAAAAAGCTCAAATTCTGAGGGCGACCTCCACCCTCTTCCTATATTTGAATAGATGTTGATAAAACTATTAGGAGAATAGACAGCGCCGAAAGAACCTGTAAACGCGTTGAAAGTCAGAGACTGCGGATTGAGGGTTTTTACGGGGTTCCCTGAAGAATCAACTTCAAAAACTGTTTCTTCAATATTAAGTTTCTTAGAATCAAACCTTGCACCCGCTGAAAATGTAAAGAATTTCATGCTGTATTTTTCAAGAAGGAACACCCCCATTATACCGGCATTATAGTTGGGTATAAGCTTTTCATCTGCCAATGTTTCGTTTTTCTGATAATTGAACGTGCCCCCGAAAGTTCCTGTAATATTTTTTGAAAGTTCATGATGAAGTTTCAGGCTGCCGTCGAGTGTCTTCAGCTCAAGGTGAAGAGCTTCAATACCGGACTGCTTATCTTCAATGCTTTCAAATTCTTTTCTTGCCTGAGATTGATATGACAGGACAGGTTCAAGCTTTAATTTGCCGCTTAGATTGAAATTACCGTCAAGCGAGAATTGGTCAGTGTTTATCTTCTGGTTTGGTGTTGCTTCCGGGTCTTCTAATGGGTCTTCGTGGATCTGAAGCTCTCTTGCGAAAGTCTCAAATCCCAGATTCAGTGTACCGAATTTGCCATTGAAGCCAAGGGTAGCACCTCCTTCAACTTCATTTGAACCGCTGTTAAACAGCTCACCTCCAATAATGCTTCTTTCTCCGTCAATTGTATTTACAACAAATATACCGTCAGGAGTTTTCAGGTTGTCTGTTTTCCTGTAACCGAAATGCCCTTTTAGTCCTAAGTTTTTGAGCCCTATGCCAAGAGTTAAATTTCCGAACAGTTGCTTGTCCACAGAGAACCCACCCGCAACAGCATCCCCGTACAAAACAGGCTTGCTTTTGCTTGAAAACTCGAGTGGTTTTGTAATAACATTTACTACGCCGCCTATCCCTTCTGCCCCGTAAATAAGGCTTGCGGGACCCCTCAGTATTTCTATCCTCTCAAGATCGAACAGGCTCAATTCAGGACCGTGTTCATCGCCCCATGACTGGCTTTCATGTTTCACCCCGTCATGAACAATAAGAACGCTTTGAGATGTTAAACCCCGGATAACAGGCTTGCCGATTCCGGATCCCGTTGATACATTGCTTATGCCGGGAATATTCTGAATAGTTTCAGCCAGCGTCTGGCTTCTGCTTTTTGTCAGGTTACGCGAAGATAGCTCCGTTATTGAAAAAGTACTCTTTGAAATATCTGTTGCATTGAAAGAACTTGTAACATCGATTACACCTGTTTCTATCAGGCTTTCGTTTAGTATTATATTGTATGTTGTGTCCTTATCCGAAATCGATACAGTTAAAGATATTGACTCATATCCGCTTCTTTTGAACGTCAGCAAATGGTCACCCGGAGTTACATTCCTGAAAGCGAAATTACCTTTTTCATCTGTTGAAGTATTGAGTGCAAGATCCTGAACGGTCACAGAAACGTATTCAAGTGCCTTCCCGTTCTTATCGGTCACCAAACCTTTAAATTTACCTGTTTCTGCTGCAGTTTGTGAATATATGCTGGAGCATATATATGCAAATGCATATACGATCACAATTAGTTTTCTCATAAATAAATTATGTTATATCCTTATTGTACAATAAGGATATACTGCTTAATAAATAAGTTATTTAAATAAATATATTAGATATGAGAAACTGAGGGAGGCGACCTGCCCGGTATTGAAATGTAATAATTTTGCTGCGGGTATTGAATTTCTTCGGTTAGAAACTCAGTGTATGAATGCTGTAAATTAAGATCTGCTGAAGGTTCTGTTATTAATGTTGAATTAAGGGTCTTGTTGAATAAACACGCCTGACATTTGTCACTTTTAAAGGAATCTCCGTTATGGTGATGCAAAAGTTCTGAACCGTTTAATGCAAATAATGCAAAAACAAGCAGTAATGGAGTTATATATTTTCTTATTTTATTCAACTTGTTACAATTGTAATTACAAATATTGATTCTAACAAGGTAAATTAGAAACTCATAATTTCCTTGATTTTTTGCTGCTATGAAATTATTGTAAATAAAAATCCCGCTTACTTTAAGCAGGATTTTTAACATAACAAATTAGTACAACTTAAGTTTGATTATTTTATCATAGTCATTTTTATTGTTTTGCTATAATCTCCGGATACCAGCCTGCAAAAGTATATACCGCTTGGATTGTTACCTGCGTTCCACTCAACTTCATAAGTTCCCGGTGATATTTGTTCATTAACAAGAGTTGCAGTCTCTCTGCCGAGTGCATCGTATACTCTTACTAATGATAACACACCCCGTCCTACGGACACCCCTCTCGAGAGGGGAATCATAAATTTTATTTTTGTTGAAGGATTAAAAGGATTTGGATAATTTTGAGAAAGAGAAAACTTATCAGGAATTTCAGTTGAAATTTGCTGGATACCAATTTGTCCGGTATATTTCGAAATACCACCGTTGTTTCTTACCGCCCAGGTGCCCGGGTATCCGGTAATATTATAAGATATATGGTTATAAACACCATTCGGTGCAGTGTATTGTTCGGAAAAATTATTACCATTAATGCCGGAATAAATTTTTTCACCTTTCAAATACCAGCAAATGCTGGTTGATCCCGGTAAAAAAGAAATTCCCGTAATAGAGCCTGCTCCCGGAGTTGCAACAGGCAGCCAGTTAAATCCCATATCAATAGTTCTCAAAATATTTGTTCCTCCGGTTAAACCAATTCCGATGTTATCAACCAAAAGAAATTGAAAGGAAATTGCCGAAGAATTCACTTCTGGAGCTGTACTTTGAATTTTCCAGTTCGGCGCTGCATACTCTGACCGGTATATATGTGAATTGTTTGTTCCGAACCAGAACTTCTCATCAAGAGAAAAAACGGAATTATAAAATCCGGTTTCTGAACCTGCCTGAGGCAAATACCATCCTGTGGAATCCCAATTAAGCCCATCATTTGTGGTGTACCATATAGACCACCTTGCTCCAACTGGAGAACCAATTATATATGGACGGTTATAAACAAATGCGAATCCATAAATATTACAGCCTTGTTGAGAAAAAGTATTTTGCCATGTTGTACCACCATTAGTAGTGCGGTAAACAAGTGCCATTCCGGAGGCATTTGTACCGGCAGTTAGAACAATTATTGGAGAAACGGCATATATTGTTTTCAGGTCAAGTGCCGCAGGGATACCTGCAGAAACACTTAGCCAATTTGTTCCGCCGTTAGTTGTTTTCAGCACAGTTCCGCTGTTTCCGCATATATATGCTCCGCCTCCGGGCACCGAAAATGTTGTTGAGGAGTTTAGAGAAACGTTAACACCGGATACCTGTTCAATCCATTGTGAATTAATTTCAGATACAACAAAAAATAATGCTGCGACAAACAACATAAATGGTTTCATTCCATCTCCTGTTAGATAGTTTATATTAAAGCAAAAGACAGCTTTTTTTTGTTGATGGATTGAGTGAGCCTAGAGAGTCAAAAATTGAAAAGCAGTAAGAACAGCAAGAAACAAATTTTTTCAGGTTTTCGCCTGTTTTGATTTTATAATATAAGCATAAAAGTATTTTTTTGAACTCACTTTTTTATCGATTATGCAAATAATTGACCATTTCTGCAACAAATTTAAGGTTGTAGAAAAAAAATCCCGCTTTTCACGGCGGGATTTTCAGATTAACACCATTTATTAATGTTATACGTTAATTCTTCTTTAAATATTTTTCGGGGTCTTTTTCAAATTTGGCTATGCACATTTTGCAGCAAAAATAATATTTGGTATCATTATGCATTACATAAACATCTTTTGCAGCAGGTTCGCCCATTACGGGGCAGTTTACTTCTTCCTTGATATAATTCATCGGTTCTTTTTTGAATTTGCCAACACATCCCTCACAGCAGAATGTATATGTTTTGCCTGCGTAATCAAACTTCACTCCCTGACCTTCGCCAATTGATTCATTTGAAACCGGGCAGGTTAATCCGCTGACTGTAGAGTCACCGCCGGCATTACCCATTTTATCTTTGCAGGAATGATTTCCTTTGCATTCCATTTTACACTCACCGCCTGAGCATTTGCCATCTGTGCATGTTCCATTACAGTCGGGGCATTTGCATTCTGAGCATGAGCATTTTGAATTCAGTGTCTGGTCATTCTGGCTGTAAGATAAGCCTGATATAAACACAAAAAAGCCTAAAAACAGTGAAGCTAATATTATTCTCGTTTTCATTTTGATATTTAATTTAAAAATATTATTTGACAATTCAATCAGTGAATAACATGAATTATTCACGGATCTGTATTCTTGTTCCGGTCTGATCTTCAGTCCGGCTTAATACAGGAATTGCTTAAATGCGGAGATTCAGATTGGCAAGATAAGTATCTGTTACTGATCTTATCGGAGGCAGGTATATCTGCGGCCTGAAAAATGTTTCTGCGGAAAAAGAATAATTTTCTGCTGGTTCAAAATCCTTTGTGGTCTTTTGAACTGATTGATGACTTACCGAAAGGTCTATGAACATATCGGAGGCTGCCTGCGATTCCTTTACAGTACAGCCGCAATGTCCGGTAATTCTTTCGTTAAATGTTATTTTGAGATGTTTTATACAGCAGGATTTAACGGTTTTTTGTAAGTGACAGCAATCGTTTCCCTCGATCATATTGCTGCAAAGCACAACAGATGAGATATTAATGGTCAGTACTGCAAAAGCAACAATAAATACAAATACTTTTCGCGCAATATTTCTTAAGAATAGTATCATTTCTTAACAAATATAACGAAAATTGAGGTCACAAGTTCCCCCAAAATACGGTATCCCGAAGCCTTATTTAATCAAAACCATGCGCTTTGTTTCAGTAAACCCTCGCCCTGAGCCTGCCGAAGGGTCATTGACTTCAAGCTTATAAAAGTATACTCCGCTTGGGTTATTACGGGAATTCCATTCAATTTCGTACGTACCCGGTGATAATTTTTCATTTAACAGTGTAGTGATTTCTCTTCCGAGCACGTCGTAAATTTTAAGTGATGATAACACACCCCGTCCTTCGGACACCCCTCTCAAGAGGGGAATTTGAAAGTGAATTTTTGTTGTTGGGTTGAATGGATTGGGATAGTTTTGCTCCAGCTTAAAGTCAGTTACAATTTCGTTGTTATTGCCAATTGCCAGTGGGAAAGTTCTTATCCACACTCCCCCGTTTGATGAACCGCTTGCGCCAACATACATATTGTTTATGCTTTTGATAATTGGAGTTACGCTGAATGTCAAAACATCGTTGGCAAAACTAACACCGCCATTTGTTGTGTAAAACACTCCACCATTACCTGCTATGTAAATGTGAGATGAAAAATCACCATCTGCAATCCCCCTGGCAATATATCCGGAAGTAACTGTGACCCAACTCAAACCGCCGTTAGTTGATTTATCAAAGGGACCGCCAGTTGTAGTAGAAACGGAATAAAGATCACTTGGGGATTTCTGCAGTATTCCGTAAATGTTTTTATTCGGATTCAGGTTACCTGAAAAACTTGCACCGTAATCTGTTGACCTGTAAAATCCGTTGGGTCCGGCTGAAGTTGAGGTGACCCCGGCATAAACGATGCTTGAATTAAATCTATCAACCAGAAGTGAAATAACCTGCAGAGAAGTTAAACCTGTAAACGAGAAAGTATTGCCTGCATCTGTGCTACGGTAAAATCCCCCGCCGTTAGTACCAACATAAACATGCCCGTTCTTACCGCAGACAACTGCCTGCGGATTAGAATTACCGAAATTACTTACAGGCATTGTAACAAAACTCGAGCCTCCGTTTGTTGACTTAAGCAGTCCTGCAGAGTAATTGGCTGCAAAGATATTACCCGCAGAATCAACAGCAATACTGAATACAGTCTGCCCGTTGCCGCTTGTTAAGGAAACCCAATTTGCGCCGGCATTCGTAGTTTTGTAAAGAGCTGAAGAAGAACCAAGTGAGCCGGCGTATACGCTGCCTGAATTATCTTTTGCCAGGGACCAGATTGAAATACCGTTTAATGTTTGAGTCCATTGAGGAAAAACACTTTTGAAACTTAAGAGGATAACTAAAATAAGCAGCTTTTTCATTTTGAAAGCCTCCTGTTAATTAATTGGAATAGAAACAGACTCCCTTATCATTTACACCATCGTTAATCTCACCATAGTACATCTCATCAGATTGAACTTCAAGCTTATCAACAGTAAGATAACGAACCGTTATTTCAACGGTGTTGTCATCATACACCCTTAATTTTACGTAATTATAGAGGTATCCGTTGAAACCAGCAAGATATATCATTACGGTCTCGGAAGTTGAAATAAATGCTTTCTTAGTAATCGTACCTGCGGCATAATAATCGAACGGCAGAATATCAATTCCTCCGATTCTATCAGGCGAATTCTGCTCTTTTCCATCTGAAACAAGCCTGCATTTTTTGTAGTCCGTTACTGCAGTGACTTTATAGCCTGCTTTCAGTGCATCTAGAATGTGGACAAAATTTGTTAATTGTTTAGGTTCACAGTGAAGAATTCCGCTTAAAAAGAGTGCAAATATGATTATTCTTTTTGATTTATTCATATTTCCGGAGAATTTTGAACGTCAATTGTTTCTAATTTGATACAAGAAAACGAAAATTGCAATGTTATATTTCATTTGCATTAGAGGTCATAAAATCTTATTTTTGTCCAATTATTAAAATAAATTAAATCAAAAAATGTCAAATTTAGGCTCACAATTAGATGCAGTAAAATCAAAAGAGAATTTCCTCGAAAAAATAACACGTTTCATCCCCGGTTATAACGGTTACGTCAACAGGGATAACTCAAGGGAGCTTGATACAATTTTAAGGAATACGCTTGCCACAAGGCTTGATACAAACCACATTAAGCTGAAGAACGTAGTTCTTAATCTCACACAAAGAGGGAAGCTGTTTGAATCAGACGGAATAGATAAACTTGATAAGAAACTTCAGTTATGTGTTGCCAAATTCAAATCTGCAGCCCGCGGTTATTCAGGCGCATTTGATGTAGTAAAAGTTAAGGAAGAAAAGCTTAACCAGCTATACGAATTTGATGCCGGCATGTTTGATGATGTTGAGAACATAAGTGCAGCCTGCACTGAAATGGATACGAATTCAAAATCAAACATTGATATTAAACCGCCAATGGATAAGGTAGGTTTACTGCTTGATGAGCTTGTAAAACTATTTGAAGAAAGAGAAAATATACTGAATACTGTTTAGTTGAAACACCCACAGAATAAGTTCCGGCAGCAGATAGAAAGGGTATTACCGGTAAAATTCTTTCATGGTAATACCTTTTCAATAAACCTTCTTCTTTTCCTTGGAATAACTTTTTTTATTCTGATAGGGATAGACCTGGGAACAGAGCTATCGCTTAGCAAAGATGAGATGAATATCATTCTTGAAACGGAGGATTCGTCTCCGCTTGTTATGTGTATTCACTCAGCCGGCTCACTTTTTTCCGAGTTTGAAGAACTGGGGAATCTGCATCTGCTTAACTTTTCAATCCTGAACCACGAATTTACTTCATGCCCCAATGACAGGGCACCCCCTTCCAAAAACTGATCCGCATATAATCATTTAAATAAATTGAAATTCGTTTGAAACAGGAGGAAATTCCTCGCTGTTCATTATTTATTATAAACTTAATACTTAATCAAAAAATGAAAAAGAGTAATTATCTTATTT
>JANWKI010000050.1 GCA_025451455.1 Ignavibacteria bacterium | reverse complement strand
CCTCTGCTTTTCGAAAGAGTTCCGTTTTTCACAAGGCTGATTATTTCCTTTGAATCTTTCTTCGATGCGTTATTGATGGAATGTATCAGCGGTAACGTAAATTTCTTTTCTTTCAGGTCAGAACCCGATGATTTACCCATGATCTTCTTTTTGCCGATATAATCCAGCAGGTCATCTCTAAGCTGGAAAGCAATGCCGATATTCTCTCCGAAATCACTGAGGAGCTGTATTTCGTTCTTATCACTGGAAGTGCTGGCTGCTCCAAGCTCACAGCATGCAGTGATCAAAGAAGCAGTCTTATCCGAGATTATCCTGAAATATGTTTCTTCTGTCACTTCAAACTTTCTGTTCTTCTGTATCTGTAAAAGTTCACCCTCGCTCATTCTTTTAACCGCCCGGCTCGTGATCTTCAGAAAACCGCATTCGTCATTTTCAAGTGCAAGAAGAAGTCCGCGTGACAGCATATAATCTCCCATCAGAACTGCAATTTTATTCTTCCATACTGCATTTATCGAGGCAAGCCCTCGCCTGGTTTTTGCATCATCAACCACATCATCGTGGATGAGTGTGGCAGTATGAAGCATTTCAACAAGTGTTGCTGCAGTGTAAGTGCGCCTGTTGACTTCACCGCAGAGCTTTGCAGAAAGGAGCACCAGAATAGGCCGTATTTTCTTGCCCTTTTGCCTGAGGATATACTTGCTAACAAGGTCAACCAATGCAACTTTGGAGCGAATAGCTTCCCTGAAATGAACTTTGAATTCATCAAGCTCATTTACAATCGGGGCCGATATTTCTTTCAGGTCTAAATCCATTAGCGCTGTCTATTTGGTCTCAAGGCTTTGGCTGAGAAAATTTTGAAATAATAATGCTGATCTCATATAAGATCAAAAGCGGTATACCAAGAAGAAGCTGGCTTGTGACATCCGGGCTTGGAGTTAAAATTCCAGCAAGCAGAAGGATAATAACTATGGCATGCTTTCTGTACCTTCTCATGAACTTAGGTGTCAATATCCCAAGTTTTGAGAGAAAGAACGAGATCATGGGAAGCTCAAAAACAACACCGGCTGCAAGCATTACCGAAATTACAAATCCGAAGTATTCATCAACAGCTATATTATTTGTTATAGCCTGTGTACCGAACGCAGCAAAAAACCTTAATGCTGTTGGCAGCATTACAAAATATGCAAACGATATCCCGCCAAGAAAACAAATTGATGAAAAAACCACGATAGAAGAAATATATTTTCTCTCAGAAGGAAGCAGGCCCGGCTCTATGAATTTCCACAATTGAAAGAAGATATTAGGGATGCTCAAAATAATTCCGCATACAATGATAACTTCCATATAAAGAACAAGCTGACCGTAAGGCTTGAGATTTATAAGCTCAAGCGGGGGAGTTGTGTTTTTTGCAGGTGAAAGCAGAAAGTCATCCATAATATAATCTATGAATATTCCTGCTACTATTCCTCCAATAACAACGCCGATAAATGCCTTAATTACCCGCCACCTCAGTTCCTCTAAATGCTCTAGGAACCCCATTTCCCTGTTTTCTTGATCTTCGGTAAACCCGGTATTATCAGTCATATTTACTTATTTCTGACTAGTAATTCCCTTTCGAATCTTTCCTTTTCTATCTTTTCCTTAAACTGCAGGTTACTCAATTCAATCGAATTTTCTTCATGCGGAATCAATATTTTTCTGTTAGGCTGAATTTCGTGAGGATCAGACGGATCGACTGCCGGCACCGCTTCAAGTGGTCGGTCTTTCTTTTCATAAGCTTTTCCTATTTCAATAATATATGGTAATATCATTGTATTTTTTTACCAGGTAAATAATTCAGGATAGAGCGGATGTTCGGATGTCAAGTCGTCTATTCTTTGTTTGATATCTCTTTTAACTTCTTCACTTTTTGGACTGGAAATCATATCATTGATCATACCTGCAATTAACGACATGTCTTTTTCATTCATACCCCTTGTTGTTAAAGCCGGGGTACCCAGCCTTATTCCGCTTGTTATCAGCGGGCTCTTGTCATCAAACGGAACTGCATTTTTATTGCAGGTAATCCCGACTTCATCAAGCAATTCCTGAGCCTGTTTTCCTGTCATATCCTTATTCCTCAGGTCGATCAGCATCAAATGGTTATCAGTACCGCCTGAAATTATTTTGAATCCGTAACCAGTAAGCTTATCTGACAGAGATTTTGCATTCTTAATAACCTGTTCTGCGTATTTTCTGAAATCACCCTGAAGCGCTTCTTTAAATGCAACGGCTTTTGCAGCAATTACGTGCATTAGCGGTCCGCCCTGAATTCCGGGAATGACCATTGAATCGATAAGCTCGCTCATCATCTTAGTTCTTCCTGATTTTGGCGCTTTCAGCCCGAATGGATTCTCGAAATCTTTTCCCATCAGTATCATCCCGCCTCTTGGTCCTCTCAATGTCTTATGTGTAGTAGTAGTAACCACATGGCAATACGGTATTGGGTCGGTCAAAAGTCCCTTAGCGATAAGACCTGCAGGATGAGCTATATCTGCAAGCAGAAATGCATTTACTTTATCGGCAATTTCACGGAATCTCTGATAATCGATATTCCTGGAATAAGCGCTTGCCCCGACAGTTATCATCTTGGGTTTTTCTTTTTTTGCAACACTTTCAATAAGGTCGTAGTCCAGAACTTCAGTATCGGGATTTATTCCATATTGCGTGAAATTATATAACTTGCCGGAAAAATTTACGGGTGAACCGTGGGTCAAGTGCCCGCCATGAGAAAGATCCATACCCATAACCTTGTCACCGGGTTTAACCAGTACAAAATATACTGCCATGTTTGCCTGCGAGCCGGAGTGCGGCTGAACGTTGGCATATTCTGCCCCGAACAATTCTTTTGCCCGGTCTCTTGCAACGTTTTCAGCTACATCCACATATTCGCAGCCGCCGTAATACCTTTTGCCGGGGTAACCTTCAGCGTACTTGTTTGTCATGACAGAACCCATTGCTTCCATTACCTCTATGCTGGTAAAATTTTCCGAGGCAATAAGTTCTAGTTTATCGTTCTGTCTTTCCAGTTCGTGCCTTATTGCACTGTATATCTGGGGATCAAATTCCTGTAAATTGGACATTATACTAATTAGGTTTATTTGGGGGAGTAGAAATTAAAATTATATTTTTTTAAATTAAAATTACTAAAAATCATCAGAAGGTTTCAGGAACCAAAGTTCACCTATCTTTACTGAAGCACCAAATCTGAATACTTCATCTTTGATTAATCCGTTTGAATCCTGGCCTTTAATATTATACCTGAAATAAAGATCTAAGGCGTTATAATTGCCAATGGGCATTGATAGCCCGGCGCTGAAACCCAGTGTATTGATATTAATGTTGTTTAATTTCAGATAATCTGCAGTATAGCTGGCACCCAGCCTGAAAGATAACCTGCTTAAGAACGGATCCTCTAATCTTTTTGATGAAGTGTACTCAAAACCAATTCCCGCCTTCATGCTGTTTTTGATCTCGGCCGGATGCACGCCGTAATTTTTGTATTTATCCCATTGTTGAAAGTAGATATCTGCGGCAATTATGAGCCGGTCGTTGAATTCATTTGAGATCCCAACACCGAAAGCAAGAGGTATATTCAGCTTTCCCTCTGAAATACTTATGGAGTCAGTATTATCAATAGACCTGTTAAATCTGCCGGTAATATCTGAATTGAAATCTGAAGGCGTTGAAACCATTATACCAAGAGTAATATTATTGAATTTTTTACTCTCGAACAACTTTCCAAATCCGTGGTATATCAAACCGGTGTTAAAGTAAAATCCCGAAATAGTATTTTCTATTACATTCTTGGTATCAAATAACTGTGTATTGGAAAAATCTATATTCAGAGACCTGCTGATATTGCCAAAGACATAATTGAATTGTGCTCCGAAGCTGAAATACCTGAATATTACATATGAAAATCCAAGATTAAGCCTGCTTAATCCGCCATTGCCGCTGTATGATTGTGTATACGCTTCATTTTGAATGGACCCGTTAAACTTTGAATCATAGTTTACAATACTGTAATTGTTTATGCCAAGGTCAAATATCCAGCCATTGCCTTTATTTAACGGAACAGAGAAACTAAAACCTCCAAAGTTACCGTAAGTACGTTTTGAGGAGTTAATGCCATCAGTTGACCGGATGTTCTCAAAAGTATATTTTGTTGTAAAAATTGTACTTTGAATTTTTGTCCATGCTGCGGGATTAATTGAATTGGAATAATCGCCGTAAAGACTGATACCCATTATCCCCATTCCGTCTGTCCTGCTGCCGGCAGAATAATTAAGCTCGCCAACACCATATAATGAATACAGCGAGCCGCCGTTCTTATCTATCTGTGAATATATGCCAGTTGTTGATAAAAACAAAATAATTATCGAGAGCTTTATAATATTACTTTTCTTATTAATAATTTCTTTCATGTAACTTGCCTGGTTATGGTCTTGCCCTGGGAGTATATTTTATTATTACTCTTGGCCTTTTGTTCGGGTCAGAAGCTGTTTCCTTATAAAAAGCATACCTGTCCAGGTTTTTGGTCTGATTTCCCGCAAATATCATTATGCCGTAATTTGTTTCGCCGAGCAGCCACCTTTGAAACGGTGATGCGTAATCTCTTGAAACGAGCCTTGTCACGTATTGCCCGCTGCCATCAGGACTTCCTTTGAACGCAACTATATCAGTTTTAAGCCCGGCAGTATCAGTTACGAACTGTGAGAAAATACTATATGATGCCTGTGAAGAAACAATTGAGTTAGGCTGGTCTAGCGTAAGGAAAAGCTGAACATCATTAATTGTAGCATTGGAAGGAATATGGCTCAGATCAAAATGCATAAGCTGAACGTAGCTGACCCCCGCCTGCAAATTGAATGTTTCAGTGCTTGCCGGAAAATTTGTATTTGAAAGTGAAATTGTGGATGATACGAAATAATTCAGAGTATCAGTATTCCCGTTCTTTGTCACAATTATCTGAATGCTTGGCCTTAGGTCCTGAAGGCTGGATAAACCGGAATAAAATCCTTTTACTACCGCCGAAGCATTACCGGGAGAAAGCACGATCCCGTAATTTTTATTTGCATAATTTGTATCTGCAGCATATTCAAGCCAATCCTTAACCATAGAGGTATTTAATGTTACAAATACTTCCTCAGAGTCGTTTGTAGGTGAGCCTGTGAAACTCCCCTGTGAAATGATTCCAAACGTTGAAGAGTTAACGGAATCAAGGGTAATTGATGAAAAATTGAGTTTCTGCTCAATCTTGAAAACATCAAAAGAGATCTGGCCGAGCGAATCTGCTGATGAAGACGGAAAATAGTAATTCATGTAATTCAGCTTTATTAAAACTGAGTTCACAGTTGCACTGTCATAATCTCCGCTCAGTCCTGAAAAGTGCATAAGAGCTTTGGTATCATAATCACCGTATTTGCCTACCATAAGATTGGTTGACGATGATGTGTTAACATAATACCTGTGATTTGATGAAGTGATCTCCATTGTATCAATGTATGAATCAAATATTCTAACACCTGTCGTTTCGCCGGGGGGGATGAAATTCAATCCAAGAGAAGAAGGGTCATCAGCGCAGCCTGCAGTATATAATGAAAGTATCAAAATGACTGCCATGCAGAAGAAAACTGCAGTAAGTTTCTTATTATTCATTTAGTTTCTATGTTCTCTCGGGGTAAAAAATTATGTAAACAGAACAATCCGCCATAGGACGGACCTTTTCATCGTTTTTGCTCGTTTTTCTCAATAATTCTAACAGCTTCAAATAAATTTGTTGCAATAAAGTCAATTTTTAGGTTTTCATCAAGACATTTCTTATATGCTACTTTTCCATAACCTGTTTCAACCAGTATGTTCTTCAACCCGGCGTTAATTCCGCACATAATATCGGAATAAGCATCACCTATCATATAGGAAGAAGAAAGGTCTATATCAAATTCTCTCTCTGCTTCAAGAATCATTCCAATATCGGGTTTCCTGGAGGAATGCTCGGATCTGAATTTCTCAATAATTCCCTCTTTATGGTAAGGTGAATAATATAAACCATCTATCTTTGCCTCCGGATTGGAATCCAGCAGCAATTCGTACATTCTGTGATTTATCTTTCTGAGATCTTCTTCGGTAAGCCAGCCGCGCGCAATTGCAGATTGATTAGTTATTATGATGATCTTATACCCTGATTTTCTTGCCAGTGCGATGGCATCCGCTGAGCCGCTGATCAGCTCAACATCTTCAACAGCAACTAAGTATCCTAAAGTTTCAGGAGAACTGCCTTCAATTTCCTTTAAAATCGTGCCGTCTCTATCTAAAAACAAGGCTTTATTCAAGATGCGGGTTTGAAATTAGTATAAACATTATTATATAAACAGGACAGGCATTGCTGTCTGTCCTTTTAAATGATATGATCAGCCTTCAGTATAATTGTGAATGAAATCCTTATACTTCGTCCTTAATTCTTTTTCATGATCGCCTTGTAGAGATCAACATATTTTTTTGATGATACTTCCCATGAATAATCGCAGGCCATTGCAATTCTTATCAGCTTGATCCATTCCTCCCGGTTCTGGAACAGCTTCAGCGCCCTCCTGATTGTTTTCATTAATTCAGCTGCATCATATTTTTCAAAAACAAAACCGTTTCCTTTTCCGTTTTTGTATTCGGAAATCGTATCTGCAAGGCCGCCAGTTGATCTGACAATGGGGATCGTTCCGTATTTAAGGCTGTACATCTGGTTAAGGCCGCAGGGCTCGTATTTTGACGGCATCAGGAACATATCGCTGCCGGCTTCTATTAAATGAGCCAGCTCTTCGGAAAATCCGAAATGCAATCCAACCTTTTTAGGATTTTTCTTTTTCACACCTTCAAAAAATTTCTGGAAAGTCTTATCACCTGAACCCAGTAAAACAAACCGGATATTCTCTTTCATAAGTTCCGGCATGGCTTTCTGAATTAAATCAAAACCCTTTTGGTCAGATAGTCTTGAAATAATACCTATCACCGGAATTTCTGCATCGTATTCAAGCCCGAAATGTTTGCATAATGCTTTCTTATCCTCACGTTTTAAAGGAAGTTCCTTTGATGTGTACCTGTAGGGGATAAGGCTGTCACGCTCAGGATTCCAGACTGTGTAATCAACTCCATTCAATATTCCATACAGGTCCTTTTTTCTTTTTTTCAGGATACCCTCAAAGCCCATTCCGTATTCATGCGTGGTTGTAATTTCACGTGCATAATTTTCGCTCACAGTTGTTATGGCATCGCTATACATCAGTCCGGCTTTCAGGAAACTGAACTTGTCATAATATTCAACACCTTCTTCGTTATAAATATTTTCCGGCAGGCCGCTTTTTTGAAATGATTCTTTAGGGAACAAACCCTGAAACGCCATATTATGAATTGTAAAAATACTTTTTACATTCTGCAGAAGCTGGTCTTTTGCATAAATGGTTTTGATATATGCAGGGATAAGTCCTGTCTGCCAGTCGTTACAATGGATTACATCGGGATGCCAGCCTAAGAGCCCGAGTACCTGGACAACTGCACGGTTAAAGAATATGAACCTGTCTTCGTTATTCGGATAATCTTTACCAGTCTTGGTATCAATATAAGGGCTTGCATTGCCAAAGTATTCTTCATTTTCGATCAGAAAAACCTGCACTTTTCCCTTAGGTGAAACTATAAAAGATGACTTAATATTGCAAATCGCAATTTTATCTCCCACCGGGACTTCAATATTCGTAAGCCGCTTTATTTCGTATATTCTGAGGCGTCTTTCATCAAGGGGTCCGTATTTTGGAGTGATTATTCTAACGGCATGGCCGGCAGCATTTAATTCCTGGGGCAATGAATTCGAAACATCAGCTAATCCGCCTGTTTTGCTGTAAGGAGTGACTTCACTTGTACAAAATAGAATATTTAAGCCCTTTGCCATTCGGTTTGATTTAATTTGTTGTAATTTACAAAATTACTGAAAATAGATTTTTACTGCAATGAAATTAGAAGGGTATAAGGCTAATTTGGCTGTTTATACGTCGTTTTATAACCCGATTTACTAACTTTTTAGCACTAATGCACCTGATTGTTTCTCTATTTTATTTTGATATTTATTTCGATAAGTTATGCCAGAATATTAATTTAAACATAATATGAAGAAATATATCCAGTTTTTTGCTGTATTGATGATTCTTGGATTTATTGCCTTTGCTTTCAAAACAAATAGCTCTAAGATAGGTCCCGGGCTTGAAAAAGTCCTTCTGGACCAGAACCAAAACAGGTTTGTTGTATGGATTTACCTCAGTGATAAAGGACCGGAAGCAAATTCTAAATTATCTGCTCCGCTTCAGCTTGTAACACAGCGCTCTTTGGATAGAAGATCAAAAGTTAAACCTATGAACGCTCTTGTGGATTTTACGGATATTCCGCTATACGGCCAGTATGTAGATGCGGTTTCATCCAGCGTCTCGAAGATAAGGAATAAGATCAAATGGCTGAATACCATAAGCGCTGAAGTGAACAGGGAAGAGATCGAAAGGCTTTCGAAATTTGATTTTGTAAATAAGATCGAACTGGTTGAGCGTTTCAGAATAGCACATGATTATTCTGAATATTCTTCTGACGGAAGCCCGGTTTTTGAAACTCAATTTTCGGACGGACCATTAGCGGATACCCTGAGCTACGGAACAGGCAATGCAGTTACACAGATAACACAGATAAAGGTGAACCTTGTGCATAACCAGGGTATCAGGGGACAGGGTATTATGATCGCAAGCCTTGATGCAGGATTTTCAAACTTGACCCATGAAGCATTTACAACTTTCCCTATGAAGATCCAAACAACATATGATTTCCAGAATCATACACCAACTTTAACCGGACATTCACACGGTACAGCTACACTTTGCCTTGTTGGAGGTTACAAACCCGGTAAAATGGTAGGGCCTGCATACGGCTCCACATTTATTCTCGCGCGTACAGAAGTTGATCCTGGTGAAACTCCCGTTGAAATGGATAACTGGATCGCTGCTGCCCAATGGGCTGATAGCCTTGGTGCAGATGTTATCACCAGTTCACTTGGGTACCTGGAATTTGATCCACCGTTTTCAAGCTACACATGGATGGATATGAATGGAAACACAATGCCTATAACAATTGCCGCAGATCTTGCAGTAAACAAGGGAATTATGGTAAGCAATTCTGCAGGCAACAACGGCACGGATGTGCATAATACTCTTGGAGGGCCAGCCGATGGAGACAGCGTTCTGACAGTCGGAGCGGTAACAAGTACAGGAACAAGATCAAGCTTCAGTTCAATTGGGCCTACAACAGATAATCCGCCAAGGATCAAACCTGATGTAATGGCAATGGGCAGTAACAATTACTATGCAGGTACTTCAGGGAATACTTATTCAACAGGCAGCGGCACTTCTTTTTCATGTCCGCTTACAGCCGGGGTTTGTGCTTTGGTACTTTCAGCAAATAAGAACCTTACTCCTATTCAATTACGCGGAATATTAAGAAAATTTGCAAGCAATTCTGCCTCACCTAATAACACGATGGGGTGGGGAATTATAGATGCTTCATTGGCAGTTGATTCAGCCAGAAAACTCGATAACACTCCGCCTGTAATATTACATACTCAGCCTTTTACTAATACCACCAATAACGGTGTTATTACTATGAAGGCAAAGATAACAGATAACGGAATAATCCGTAACTGGACAAATGAAGCTCCTCTGCTTTATTACAGGAAAAGCACAGATGGAGGAGTTAACTGGACTAGCTTTGCAGCAGCTAATTATTCCGCATTTAATCTTGATACATTTTCATTTCCAATACCCGGAAGCGTAAACGGGACGACAGTACAGTATTATTTTGCAGCACAGGATATTGCTCTTCCGACCCCTAAAATGTCAACTCTTCCTTCGGGAGGAAGCGGTATTAATCCCCCTGGCACAACTGCACCGCCAACAAGGTTTCAGTATACAGTCGGGGTTACAGGAATTAACCCTGTAAGCACCGAAATACCTGACAGGTTTGCATTGTATGCCAATTATCCGAATCCGTTTAACCCCGTTACAAAGATCAGGTTCGATATAGCTTCTGCCACAAATGCAGAGCTTGTCATATTTGATATACTCGGAAGAAAAGTTGCATCGGTAATAAACGAAAGATTGAATCCCGGAAAATATGCTGTAAGTTATGATGCCGGCGCTCTTTCAAGCGGCGTATATTTTTATAAGCTGGTAACGGATAATTATACGGATACAAGAAAGATGTTATTAGTGAAGTAACTGCCTTAGCTTTTTGATTTTAATATCAAACCCCGCAAAACAGCGGGGTTTTTTATTATTTTACAGGAATTGGATTAAACTAGTTAAACAATTCAAATCATTTCGTCTATTTTTTCAATCAGCCAGTATTTTAATGCAATATCTTTTCGTTCGCTGATCTGTTTCTTAAGGAATTCAGCATTTTCGTGGTTAAATTCATTTTTAATCCTGAAGAGTTGACTGAAATAATTTATGAAATTCAGGTTTTCGTTTTTCAATGATTCCGTGACCAGCTTGTTATTCAGAAGCAGATGCCTGTAAGTATCAATCAGTGATTCTGCGGAATCAATGGAATTAAGTTCATAATAGATCCTTAATGTAAGGGATTTTATTATCAGTTTATATGAAATATCCAGTGTTTCAACAAGAGCAAGATGACCCAATGCGCTTTCATAGTTCTTTTCATAAAAACTTTTCAAGGCATTGCAATAATTCAGGGTATCAGCTGTATGCTCCAGCGGGAGCCTGCCCGAATATTCGTTAATAAAATCCTGAAGAAAGAGGTGATCTTTTTTCCGCAGTGCCAGGTCAGCAGTATTTATAAAAAAAGTATTGCTCATATGAAAATGGCTTTTGAAAATCCCTTTACCCAGTATGGTTTTGTACAGTTCAAAGATCTCATCGATATATTTATTGCTGTTCTCATCAAACTTTTCCCGCATAAACTTGGCAAGGGAAACATAAATGTTATACAGCTCATTGATATCAATTATCCTGTAGTATTGTTCGGTCATTTCTTTCAGCTTAACATAATAATTCTCTTCACCGGTTATCGAAAGCATCACATCATAATACTGAAGCAATATCAGGGGCTTTATTGCATCCGGATAGCGTGTAATATATCCGGTTACCTCATCGAGAAAACGAAGGTCGAAATCAAATCCGAAGAGGTACTTTTGCTGGTACGTCATAAAAGAATATAGCCTGAGTATCTGGAGCAGGAAATAATCAATGAAGTAATTCAGCTGCTTCTGGATGATATCTTTTTCGTAGTATAATTTATTATTTGTGATATTCAGGATATTTTGATTTTCAAAATAGAATTTTGCAAAGAAGTAATTTTCATCCTTATACGTTATGTTTTCAAGATCTTTGTTTGCCCTTTTGTAATTTATCTCGAACAATTTATTCAGCTTTCTTTTTTTCAGCTCTGTCAGCAGAAACTTATCTGTTTCAAATGAGTTTTCCTTATATCCTATGAATGCCAGGTACTCTTCAGCAAGCTTTAACATATCAGATTCAAGCAGTTTCATTTTTGAGTAACTGTACGGTTCATCAGGAAACATCTTAGAATAAAGATTTTCAGCAGTAAACTCTTTATTGGCAAAATCCGGGTAGTACTTCTTCAGTTCTTCAAAGAATTTCAAAATATTATTCAGCCTGTTAAAAAATGGCGAGTATACAAATCTTCCGAAATCTCTGAATTCTTTTTTGGTCATGGTCTTTAATACCGAAATCAGCTTTGAATCTCTCATTTTATTATCTCCTTTGGCATAATTCCAGGCTAAAAAATAAACGATAAATATACAAAAAAATTAAAAAAAATTCAATTTTCTATACTTTTCTGTATAGTTGCCAAATTCTCGGGCTAAAAATAGGGCGTTTTTTCTTTGCACAACCCTATATCCGTTTTGTAGATTTGTACCAGTCGACAAAAACAATAATTAATAAGTAAAAAAAATTAAAAGGAGAATTAAAATGTTTTCAAAAAAATTCAAAGTTAATGTTACCGCAGTATTATTTATTCTTTTCACAATTTTTCAATCAGTTTCTTTTGCGCAGCTTTCACAGGTATGGACACGAGTTTATAACGGAGCCGGAAATCATGATGATGATATCAGTGTATCAGCTACAAAAGTTGATGTAAATGGAAATTTAATAGTGACAGGCTGGAGTGATGGAGTTGGAACAGATTATGATTATGTTGTAATAAAATATTCACCGGCGGGATCCTTAATGTGGCAGGCAAGATATACGGGAATTGGCGGCACCGGTAAGGATTATTCATATGCCTTAGCTTTGGATAATGCAGGGAATATATATGTT
The DNA here is from genome assembly GCA_025451455.1 of Ignavibacteria bacterium. Classification (GTDB taxonomy): domain Bacteria; phylum Bacteroidota; class Ignavibacteria; order Tepidaquicellales; family OLB5; genus OLB5. The sequence continues at coordinate 1,303 of JANWKI010000050.1, read as the reverse complement.
ACAGGTAAAAGCCAGGGGGGAGGCAGTGATTTTGATGTAGCTACTGTAAAATATAATACTAACGGGCAGCTGCAATGGGTGCAGAGGTATAACGGAGCTGATAACGGACCCGATTGGGCTACATGCATAACGCTTGATGCCGGGGGGAATGTTTGTATAGGCGGCAGAACTGAAATTTCCGGAAGCGGAACACGCGCTGATTACCTGACCATTAAATACAGCACTTCAGGCGTAATGTTATGGGCACGCACATACGACGGACCTTCGGATAACAATGATAATGATGAAGTAAATTCCATTGCAGCAGATGCATCCGGAAATATTATAGTTACTGGAAAAGCGGGATGGACTGGCTATGGCTATGATATTGTTAATATCAAATATACTTCTGCAGGAGTTGGCGGAGCAACACGGTTTGACGGCTCATCAAATGGTGATGATGAGGGCATTAAAGTACTTTTTGATGCTTCGGGAAACTGGTATGTGACCGGTTATACAAGGGAGACTAATCTTGGCCTTAGCATAACCACGACAAAATTTTCTTCAGGCGGTGTTCCATTATGGACAAGATATTATAATTATTACAGCAATAAAGCTGATGAACCCCGGGATATGAAAGTGGATGCATCGGGAGTTTATATTACCGGGTACAGTGAAGGGAATGGAACAGAGTCAGATTATATTACAATCAAATATTCAACAGCTGGAACACAATTATGGGCAACCAGATTAAACGGACCGTACAATTTTTGGGACGAAGCAAAATCTATTGCAGTGGATAATTATGGTAATGTATATGTAACAGGAGAAAGCTATGGAGCAAATATGACAGAATTTGATTTTGCAACAGTTAAATACAGCCCGCAGGGAGTCCAGCTTGGCAATGTATTAAGATACAATGGTCCTATTGGCTTCTATGACAAGGGCCGTTCAATTGCCATTGATAATACAGGCGCTAATGTTTATGTAACCGGAATGAGCAATTATGAGAATACCTCGTACACAGATATAGTAACCATAAAATATTCACAACCGGTTGGTATCGAAAATAATAATTCCGAAACACCCGATAAATTTTCACTGGAACAGAATTATCCGAATCCGTTCAATCCCTCTACCACTATCGGGTTTTCACTTAGATCAGAAGGTAATGTGAGTATTAAGATCTATGATATACAGGGCAAAGAGGTTGCAAATCCGGTCGAAGAAAAGCTCTCAGCCGGGAGTTATGAGTTCAAATTTGATGCTTCGAAATTATCTTCCGGAACTTATTTCTATAAGATGATAACATCAGACTTTACGG
>JANWKI010000049.1 GCA_025451455.1 Ignavibacteria bacterium | reverse complement strand
TCCTCATCAATGTACCTGTTTGTCACGGCATCCCAGCCTTTAACGGTTACTCCGATTGTCTTCCCTCCGGCGGATTTTGCTCCCATTGAAATTGCTTCCATCGTGCCAAAATATCCCCCTGAACAAACATTCCAATTCTGTTGAGCTATGATCTTTCCCATCTCCTCAGCATCACGGTACAATTGCTCCGTGGGCTTGGTAAAAGCTGAACCAAATGAAGTAATGACCTTATTAGACATAATTTGTTTGACTTAAATTAATCTTCAGGTGCTTCGTAACAGCTTCTGCAGCGTGCTTCATACAGGTCCGTCGCGCCAACAAGTACTCTGTCACCTGTATTTGATATTCTCTGCGTTCTGTTGGCAGGAGCGCCGCATTTAACGCAAATTGCAAGTGTTTTGGTGATGTATTCGGCAATTGCAAGAAGCTGGGGCATTGGCTCAAATGGTATAGCTCTGTAATCTGTGTCCAGTCCGGCAACAATTACACGTTTTCCCTGTTCTGCAAGTTTCTGGCATACCTCTACAAGGTATGAATCGAAAAACTGGGCTTCATCAACCCCAATTACATCAGCCTCAGCAGCAAATAACAATATTTGCTCGGCAGTTTCAACTACAGTTGAAGGTATTTTCTGCTCATTGTGAGATACAATTTCACTCTCGCTGTACCTGTTATCTATCTTGGGCTTAAATATCTCAACTTTCTGCTTTGCTATTTGCGCTCTCCTCAACCTCCTTATCAGCTCTTCAGTCTTACCGCTGAACATTGAACCGCATATTACTTCTATCTGCCCGCTCATTTTCTTATTTTCAATATCGAACATTTTAAATAGCCCTATTTACAGCTTGAAATAATTTGGTATAATATCCTTTAAAATAAACCGTTTAATCTTTTTATTTTTAGTAATTAATATCACCTTTAAATCTGGATTGAATTCAACAAGAGCTTGCCTGCACAAGCCGCAGGGAAACTTGAAATCATTCGAACTGGTTGCAATTGCTATGGCAGTAAACACTTTTTCTCCGCAGGAAATACCGCAGAAGAGGGCAGAACGTTCAGCACAAACCGTTAATGAGAAGGCATCAAACTCAATGTTAGTACCCTGATAAATTTTCCCCGATAAACCAAGAATTGCAGAGCCTACTTTGAATTTTGAATGCGGGGAATGTGAATTTTTGAGAGCATTAAAGGCTGCTGTGATCATTCTCTCTTCAACTGCTTTATTTAGCTTTGGCTGCATTTAATTTTGATTTGAATAGATGAATTCACAATTAGAACCGGATTTACTCGTTTTTTTGCCTCTTAATACGTAAATATAGAAACCTGAATTGATATAAAATATATATTTAATTATCTTTTGTAGATTTTTGAAATAATTCCTGAATTTGGCAATAGTTTCTGGCTGAAGTCTTGAGGCTCTTTTATCAGAAAAGAACTTTAACTCTTTTGAAAAGTATAAGGGATCAAATATGATAGCAAAGCATCCTGAAGCAATTAAGTGTTATTACAGAATCATGTCCCCAGTGCTGTGTTATGTTTATAACAATTAATTAGATGCGAAGAAAGAAGATTTTTCGGTTTTTTGACAGGTATTTCGGTATCCCGCTTGTGTTATTTTTGGCGCTTTTCACCCGCCGCAAAAGGCGTTTGCCGATTGAAGATATCCAGAATGTGCTTTTCATAAAGCTTGCTGCCATTGGAGATGCTATTTTACTTATCCCCACACTCAGAAAAATAAACAGCTCTTTCCCGAATGCAAAGATAACTTTCATGTGTTCCGATATTAATCTTTCTGTTATAGAAAAGATACCATATGTTAACAGGATAATTAACTGCAGGGTTTATGATTTCCTTAAAAACCCGGTTAACTTTTACCGTTTCATCAGGGAGCTTAGAAAGACAAAATATGAGGTAGTAATCGACGGGGGACAGTGGGAAAGAATAAATTCCATTATCACAATGTTTGCCAGGAGAGATTACTCGATCGGATTCAGAACAAAAGGGCAGTGGAAACACGTTGTCAACGATGCAGTTATCGATCACAGCAGGACAAAACATGAAGTAGAGAACTTCATGGACCTGCTTGTCCCGCTTGGGATTGTGCCTATTAGCGGAGAGTATAATTTCGATGAGCTTCAGCTTGAATTCTTCTTAAAGCCGGAGCATAGACAGTTCAGGGACAGGTTTTGGGCGGAAAATGACCTGACCGGAAAAACTGTTATCTGCCTGCATCCCGGATGCGGGGAAAACGGTAAGCCAAGAGAGTGGGCGCTTAATAATTATATTGAGCTTGGAATAAGGCTTCATGATTACGATAAGAACATCAAGATACTTATTACAGGAACAAATTTTGAAAGATACTTATGCGACCCGCTCCATGATGCTATTTCTGATTTTTCCATCAATACAGCAGGTAAATTTACTTTAGAAGAAACTGCTGCTCTGGTTGAAAGAGCGAACCTTATGGTTTGCAGCAATACCGGAATTCTGCATGTATCATCGTGTGTCGGCACAAGAACAATCGGACTGCATGGGCCGACAAATCCTGCAAAATGGGGTGCATATAATAAGAAGGCTATTACAATCCAAAGCCATAAGTACTGCAGCCCCTGCTTATACCTTGGGCATGATTACGGATGCAATAAACCGACCTGCATGAAGGAAATAACTTCCGACGAAGTTTATATGGCAATAAGAAAAGTTTTGAAACCTGAATTATTTTTAAATGTATTAACAAACTAACAGCAATTATACAAAAGGAATAAATATGAAGATAGGAATTTTAACAGGTGGCGGAGACTGCCCGGGATTGAATGCTGTAATAAGAGCAATTGTAAGGAATTCTATAGCTCACGGATGGGAATGTATCGGAATTGAAAACGGATGGAAAGGGTTACTGGATTTTGATACCTTTCCTCTGGATATTAATTCAGTTTCAGGAATTCTACAGAAAGGCGGTACGATACTCGGTACTTCAAGGACAAATCCTTACAAATTTGATAATGGTGAAAAACAGGTAATCGAAAATTCAAAAAAAATCGGGATTGATGCTTTGATAGCTATCGGCGGAGAAGACACGCTTGGAGTTGCCAACAAGCTTGCAAAGACGGGGTTTAAAGTAGTTGGCGTTCCGAAAACAATTGATAATGACCTTAGCGGAACTGATTATACATTTGGATTTGACACTGCAGTTAATATAGCCATGGATGCAATTGACAGGATACATACAACGGCAGAATCGCATCACAGGGCAATGATAATAGAAGTAATGGGCAGGCATGCCGGCTGGATAGCAATGCATGCGGGAATTGCCGGCGGAGCTGACCTGATACTTATCCCCGAAAAAGAGATAAGGCTTGATGAAGTAATAAACGTAATGAATACGCGCGGCAAAAGAGGAAGGACATTTTCCATAATTGTTGTTGCCGAAGGCGCACAGTTAAGCAAGGCTGATTTTGAAGATTCAAAGCTTATTACGCAGGATGAAAAACTCGATGCATTCGGCCACATACGCCTGGGCGGAATTGCAAATCTTCTGGCTCACATTATAGAAGAGAAGACCGGGGTTGAAACAAGAGCTACTATTCTGGGTCACATACAAAGAGGCGGTTCCCCGACTGCATTTGACAGGGTTCTTGGCAGCAGGTTCGGAGTTTATGCTGTGGAGATGGTTATGGCAGGGAAGTTCGGTAATATGGCTGCGCTCAGGGGAACAGAGATCATAGATATTCCGATAGAAGAAGCAGTAAGTACACTGAAAACAGTTAAGGATGATTTTTCTGATGTTGCGAGGGTATTCTTCAGGTAAATTCATTTTCTTTGAATATTCTCCTTCGTTGGCGTTCTCACCAACGACACAAAAAAAAGTAATTGGTGAAAATTCGTGAAATTAGTGGCTAAAACTCTTTGCTTACTTAACGGTTTATGAATGAATCCTTCCAGCCTGCACCCGAAATGTAAATATTTCAGTCTTGATATATTCCATCTGCATTTATATATTGCAAACTATATGTAAATAGCATATATATGGCGGATTATTTCAGGGCATATTAGTGCGGGTGTTCAGAATGTAAAGTCTGTAAAAGGAGGCATTTAAGTTGTCCAGCAATTGGAAATCAAAACGAATCACTGGACACATGAGAAAATTGTTCAATAAAAGAGAAAAAAGGTATTTAAGTTGTCCGGCTGTTGGACTTCAAAACGAATCGCCGGACACATGATAAAATTGTTTAATTGTGAGCCGGATTTGCAGTCCGGCTGTTGGCGAATGAAAATCAATCGAACCGCCGGACAAGCGTAACACTACCTCTTTTTATATGTAAAATTAAGTTCTTTGAATATTAGCCAAAAAATGGATATATTTGTAACTTATTATAATTAAGAAAGGTTTTAGATGTCATTAAAAGCACGTAAGAAAATCACTCATAAAGAGCTGAAAAAAGATAAATTAGTCACAAGCTATTTTGAAGCAAGGCATTGGTTCGATCAGCCGGAAAACAAGAAAAAGACTTATATCGGAATTGCAATTGTAGTGGTTCTGGCATCTGTGGTCTTTTTGTATATCAACAATAAAAATGCAAAGAACGAAGAAGCCGAAACCAAGCTATCGGCAGTCATTGGGCTGTATGAACAGGGTAAGTATCCGGAATCAGTAAACGGTGATCCCTCAGCGGGTATCATGGGGCTTGGGCAGATAGTAAATGAATACGGAAGCACAACAAGCGGCGAAACCGCTAAACTGTATTTAGGCAACTGCTATTACAATATGAAAGATTACGATAATGCATTAAAGCAGTTTGAAGATTATTCAGGCTCGAACGATATTATTAAAGCATCATGCATTTCAGGCTCCGGTGCGGTATTTGAAGCAAAAGGTGACCTTAAAAAGGCTGGCGAATATTATGAAAAAGCGGCAAAGGTAAATAAAACTGTTGTAATTAACCAGGAGAATCTTTTTTACGCCATAAGAGCATATACAAATGCAGGTGATAAAGAAAGCGCAAAGAGAGTATTTACAGCTTTGAAAGAAGATTATCCGAAATCAAAGTACATAAATGAATCCAAAAGATTCGAAACTGAATTCAAGAATTAGCAGGTTCATCTGAGCTTTAAAACTATGACACAGAGTACACTTTAAAAAAGCGGCTTTGTGTTTTTTATTATCAATTTCTGCATAAAAGCACTTAGCAATAACCCGGAATGAACTGGTTAGATATATTAATAGTTTTACTTGTTACACTGCCAACTTATTTTGGCTATAGAAAAGGTTTTTTGAGGAAGCTTCTCGGCATTGCCGGAATAGTCCTGGGATTCATACTTGCTATCAAATTTTATGATTCATTAACCCCGGTATTTTCTGCAGTCATAAAGGAAAACCGTACATTTGTGAATGTTATAAGTTTCCTTTTCATAATCGGGGTTGTTTACGGCGCATCGATATGGCTTTCAAGGTTCATGGCAGGGATGAATTCCGGAACAAGCATAATTGATAAGGTTCTTGGTACTGCAGTGGGGTTCTTACAGGGAGTTATAGTTTCAAGTGTACTGCTTTATAATCTTTCTATTGCTGATATTCCCTCAAAGCAGACACGTGATAATTCAATGCTGTATTCCACAGTCTATAAAATTGCACCTGCTGTTTTTGATAAAGTACTTGAAGTGTTTCCGGGTCTGCAGGATATTTACAGGGAATACAGGTCACCGGTGCAAACAGAGCCCGGTAAGCTGAACACGCCCGTTAAACCGGACGAAAAGAAAAAATCAAAATGATCACAATTGTTAATGAATACCATTTTTTAATGATCAACATTTGTAAATGAATACCATTTTAATCATAGAGGATGATAAAGCGATTGTCGATGTTCTGAAAATGATACTCGAGCATGACGGCTTTAAAACAGAGCAGGCTTTCAACGGACCCAGCGGGCTTGAGAAATTCAAGGCAGTTAATCCCGATGTAGTTCTTCTCGATATCCGAATGCCAAAAATGGATGGTATTGAAGTTTTGCAGGAAATAAGAAAAATGGATAAGAGATCGATAGTTATTATGATCTCAGGGCACGGCAACATCGAAACAGCAGTGCAGACAACAAAGCTCGGCGCATACGATTTCATTTCAAAGCCTTTTGATGTTGACAGATTGAAACTGACTATTCAAAACGGATTGAATTATAAGAACCTGCTTGCAGAAAATGAAAGCATGAAGCAGATGTTCGGCACAAGGCTTGAACTTCAGGGTTCAAGTGAGGAAATGAAAAAGCTTAAAGACCTGATAGGAAAAGTTGCGGCAACATCAAGCAGGGTGCTGATAACCGGTGAAAACGGAACCGGTAAAGAGCTTGCCGCAAAGCTGATACATAAACTTAGCGACAGGTCCGATAAGCCATTTATCCATCTCAACTGTGCAATTATTCCTAAGGATATGATCGAGGTGGAGCTCTTCGGCTGCGTTGAAGGTTTTCTTTCATACTCTCCAGGTAAGCGCATTGGGAAGTTTGAAATGGCAGACGAAGGAACACTCTTCCTGGATGAAATTGCAGACCTAAGCCTTGACTCACAGGCAAAGCTGCTGAATGTTCTTGGTGAAAATAAGATCGAGCCGCTTGGAAGCAGCATCGAAATTCCGGTTAACGTCAGGGTCATCACCTCTACAAACAGGAATCTTCCCGAGTTGATACAGGAGGGAAGTTTCAGGGAAGACCTGTTTCACCGTTTAAATGTGCTTGCAATAAACGTTCCGCCGCTGAGAAACCATAAAGAGGATATCCCTGAACTTATCAAAACCTTTACAGAAGAGATTTGCACTAGAAATGACATGCCAAATAAGGAATTTACCCGAAAGGCAATTGATTACCTTGTTTCCTTGAAATGGCCGGGAAATATAAGGGAACTGAAAAATACCGTCGAAAGGCTGATGATACTTTCTGATTCAAATGTGATTGACAGAAAGAACATTGAGGCCGAGAACCAGTCCCATGTATCTGAAATGGATAAAGTTATGAATTCTGAATCTACTTTCAGGGATTTCCAGGACATTTCTGAAAAGATCTTTATTGAAAAGAAACTTGCCGAAAATGACTGGAATATAACTAAAACCGCAGAATCGCTTGATATACAACGAAGCCACCTTTACACCAAGATCAAACAATTCAATATAGAAAATCCGGGTAAAGAAGATAAAAATCAGTAGTAAATATGACTAATAGTGTATGTTATACACTGTTGTATTTAATCGAAAATTTTTATATAATCACAGGTTTTTAATAAATAAATCAGGGGATTTTCAACAAATGAAATTAAGCAAATTCTTCGTTGTACTGTTTTTTATATTCGCTATATTCCTATTTTCAGGAAAACAATCATATTCTCAGCTTGGCAACAGCAACATGACGCTTCTTGCCAATAAAAATGAACACCCTCATGCGTCATTGTATTCAGCTTTGTGGGGTTACAGAGCAACTAATGGCAGGGAGTATGCTATCTTAGGCTGTGCAACGGGAACTGCATTCATAGATGTTACCGATACTGCGAATATCCATGAAGTGGATTTTCAGACCGGACTGACAAGTTCATGGAGAGAAATGAAAGTGTATTCTCATTATGCCTACATAGTTTCAGAAGCTACAAACAGCGGGTTACAGATAATTGATCTTCAATATCTCCCTGATTCAGTGCATTTTGTTAGAACTTTCACATACCCGACATATAATCACACTCATTCAATTCAGCAGGATGGTCCGTATTTATTTATTAACGGAGGGAATGTATCTGTAGGACAGGCAGATCAGGGCGGTACAACTATTCTTGACCTTACTTCAGATCCGGAATTGCCTGTAAAAAGAGGTTCATGGGGGACATATTATGTACATGACTGCAGAGTAAGAAACGATACTATGTATGTATGCAATATATACGATCCTCCGGGAACAATTACTGTTGTAAATGTTTCAAACAAAGATGTTCCTTCTACGATAAGTTCATGGGTCAATAATCCCAATCCGTTTCCTCATAATTGTGCTCTGCTTCCGGGCAGAACATTCATACTTACTACTGATGAAACATCAAATCCGGTAGGCAAGCTTAAAGTCTGGAATATATCCAATCTTTCGAACGTTACTTTTGTTGCAAACTGGCAGCCAACAGGTATTACAAACACAATTGTTCATAATGTAGAAATTTACGGTAACTACGCCTTGATAGCACATTATACGGCAGGTGTGAGGCTGGTCAATATTTCAGTCCCCGCATCACCAACAGAAGTTGCCTGGTATGATACATACCCGAGCGCAAACAATAACACTTATAACGGAGTTTGGGGAGTTTTTATGCTGCCTTCAGGGAAGATAATTGCTTCTGACAGGCAAACCGGGCTTTACGTACTGAGGACATCAGTTCAGGTTGTAGGCATAACCGATCCTGTAAATAATGCACCATCAAGCTTTGAATTGAAGCAGAATTATCCTAATCCGTTCAACCCAAGCACAACTATTGAATATTCCATTCCAAAAGGAAGCAATGTATCAATCAGGATATTTGATGTGCTTGGAAAGCAAGTTGGCCTGGTTGCTGATGAATACAAGGCGGCCGGTTCCTATAGCGTAAGCTACGATGCTGGTAGGCTTGCTTCGGGGATTTATTATTATACAATCAATGCTGATAATTTTATGCAAACAAGAAAAATGGTATTAGCAAAATAATACTCTCAGGAGGATAACGTGAAATCAATTTTCGCAGCAATAATACTTTTTATCAGTGCAACACAGTTGTTCAGCCAGCTTCCTGACAGCAATACCATATTACTGGCACAGAAAGATGAGCACGGTAATGGTTACTCTGCATGCTGGGGTTACGCCGGTTCAAACGGCAGGGAGTACGCTATACTTGGATGCAATACAGGAACTGCATTCATAGATATTACGGATACTTCCAATATTCATGAAGTTGATTTCGTAACCGGGGTTACATCCGGATGGAGAGAAATGAAAGTTTTTTCAAGTTACGCATATGTAGTTTCTGAAGGAGCTAATAGCAGGCTTCAGGTAATTGCATTACAATATTTACCCGATTCGGTCAGCCTGGTTGCAACTTATTCTTATACAGGGTACGACCACACTCACTCAATTTCACAAACCGGCCCGTATTTATTTTTAAACGGAGGAAATAACACCGTGGGCGGGAGCAATATGGGGGGTGTTACAATTCTTGATATTACAAATCCCACTTCCCCGGTTAAGAGAGGTTCCTGGTCAAACCAATATGTGCATGACTGCAGAATAGTTAATGATACTATCTATGCATGCAATATTTATGACCCTCCGGGTACTATCTCAGTTATAAATGCAATTAACAAAGATGCTCTTGTGACAGTAAATTCATGGGTCAATTCACCAAACCAGTTTCCTCATAATTGCGCACTTCCAAATGACAGAAGGTATATTTACACAACAGATGAGACATCAACACCAAACGGCAAATTAAAAGTTTGGGATAAATCTAATCTAAGCAATGTAACGCTTGTAACTACCTGGATGCCAACAAATATTACTACAGCAATTGTCCATAATGTCGAAATTTACGGCAACCTTGCAGTAATAGCGCACTACCGTGCCGGGATCAGAATTCTGGATATTACCAATCCTGTTGCCCCGCACGAAATAGCATGGTACGATACTTTTCCGTCAAGTAACTCAAATAGTTTTTCAGGGTGCTGGGGAGTATTTATGTTCCCGTCATCAGGCAAAATTATTGGTTCTGATATTAGCGGGGGATTATTTGTAATTAAGGTCGGGCAATCACTCGTAGGCATAACAAATAACCAGGAAACACCTTCAGCTTATTCATTAAATCAAAATTATCCGAATCCATTCAATCCAAGTACTACTATTGAGTATTCCATTCCCAAAGGCAGCTTTGTATCTATCAGGGTATTTGATGTTCTCGGAAAACAGGTTGGGCTGGTTGCAGATGAATACAAGCCGGCTGGTTCCTACAGCGTAAGCTATGATGCAGGAAGGCTCGCATCAGGGATATATTATTATTCATTGGTTACAGATGGATTCAAAGAAACCAAAAAAATGATACTGCTGAAGTAGAAAAGTGAATACCTTGTTGCGGGTATTTAATTCAAGCTGATTTTATATTACAATAGGGCCTGCATAATTACATTGCAGGCTTTTTGTTAACCGGATACCGGATAATATTTTAAAATCGATCTTAGAAACAAGAGCAGCTAAAAAAATATTAAAATTAATAAATGAAAAAGTTATATTATTTATTGTTGTTCATCAGTTTTGCAGGAACACTTTATTCTCAATTGCCAAACTCCAACATGCAGCTTCTGGCAAACAGGAACGATCATTTTACTTCAACTATGTACTCAGCAGTTTGGGGATATACTTCCCCCGAAGGCCGTGAGTATGCAATTTTGGGCTGCCCAAACGGTACTGCATTTTACGATGTTACAGATTCAGCTAATATAGTTGAAGTCGATTTCCTTCCGGGACTCACCTCAAGCTGGAGAGAAATGAAGACTTTCGGTAAGTTTGCATATATTGTTTCCGAAGCGCCGGGCAGCGGACTTCAAATTGTTAATTTGAAATATTTGCCGGATTCGGTCAGTTTGATAAACACATTTTTATTTACAGGATACTCAAGAACTCACACAATATCACAATCCGGGCCGTATTTATATATGAACGGAGGGGACTATGCAAATCAAGGTGTATTCATACTTGATCTTACTCTGGATCCTACCATGCCTGTAAAGAGGGGGGAGTGGGAAACGGAATATATACATGACTGCAGGGTTGTTAATGATACGATCTGGGGAGCCGGAATTTTCGACGGGAATATTTATGTTATTGATGCCGTAAATAAAGACACCCTTATTTCAATAAATAACTGGCTTAATGTTCCTCAGCCGGGTCCGCATAATACTGCTTTATCATCAGACGGGAATTTTCTCTTTGTAACCGATGAGATAGGAGGAAATCCAAGGGTTCTTAAAGTATGGAATGTTGAGGATGTTATGAATCCTATTCAGGTAGCTACATGGCAGCCGACATCTATAACAACATCAATAGTTCATAACATAGAGATATATGATAAGACTGCCGTTATTGCCCATTATACGTCTGGTGTCCGGGTACTGGATATCACTGATCCTGAAGTACCTGCAGAAATTGCATGGTATGATACTTATCCTGCTGATAATGGCTTTACTTATGACGGATGCTGGGGTGTTTATATGTTCCCAAGCGGGAAGATCATTGCATCAGACAGAGAAACCGGATTGTATGTACTGAAGATGGATTCTGTGCTTGTGGGAAACCATAACAATAACCATATTCTGCCCGCTGATTTCAGACTTTCACAGAATTTCCCGAATCCGTTCAATCCATCCACGAAAATAGAATACGCACTTCCGAAAAATGTATACTTAACAATAAAAATATATAATGTTCAGGGTAAAGAAGTGGGAACTCTTGTCGATAAGTTTGAAACAGCCGGGGAGCATTATGTAAATTATGATGCCTCAAATCTGCCAAGCGGTGTATATTTTTATTCAATGAAGGCAGGAGATTATTCAGAAAGCAAAAGAATGGTACTTGTCAAGTAACTCATCAATTAAGGCATTAAACTTAAAATAAGTGAAAGGGTGTTGCCTAATAATTTCTTTGCCGGAGTATTTCATAAAAGACCACTCCTGCCGATACTGAAACATTCAGTGAGTTTATTTTCCCGATCATAGGTACCTTTACAAGATGATCGCAAATATTGATAATATTCTTCCGCAGCCCTTCTCCTTCTCCGCCAAAAACAAGCGCACATTTATCAGGAAACCTGAATTTATATAAATCCTCACCAGAATTCAAAACAGTGCCGATTATCTCATAACCCACCCCTTGAAGCACTTCGATAGTCTGTGAAATGTTCTGCTCCTTTGAGATCTTTATGTAATTTGTAGCACCCGATGACGCTTTAATTACCGTATGATTCACCTTTACAGAGTTTTTATCCGAAATTATGATACCATCTGCACCTGAGGCAACCGCTGAGCGGATTACAGCCCCGAAATTATGGGGATCCTGAATTTCATCCAGTATAATAAGGGTACATTTCTCCTTTTTTTCTCCGTCCAGTGATTTCAGTATCTCAGTTGTTTTATGATAATGAAAGTCTTCTACTTCTGCAATAACACCCTGGGATATACCGTCAGATTTATCTTTCTTATCAAGTATCTTCTCAAAATAGGATTTTGGAAGTTTTTCCACGATAATATTTTTTGCTTCAGCTTTTTTGGCTAACTCCATTATTCTATTATCGGATAATGAATCAAGTAAAACTATTTTTTTGATTGATGAAGGGTTAAGGGCCAGTGTTTCAAGTACAGGATTGCGTCCAATTACAAGCATTAATTATATCTATGTTTTTGTTTATATTTGAAAATTATCTTTTCTATAGTTTAATAATACAATTCGTAAACCTGTAACTCAATCACAAAATAAATCAGATAAATTGACTGAAACTTTATTAGCAAAGCCAAATCATTCCAGGCAATATAGAATCCGGAGGGGTATGAACTGGATCCCGCTCGGGATCACTTATGCCACATTCTATATGGGAAGGTATAACCTGAACGTGTCGAGTAAAACAATGATAGATATGTTCCATTTTTCAAAGGCCGATTTCGGAATAATAGCTACAGCCGGTTTCTGGACATATGCATTAAGTGTAATTCTAAACGGGCCGCTTTCTGATAAAATCGGAGGCAAGAAGTCCATTCTAATTGGAGCAGTTGGTGCTTCTGTACTAAATCTGATTATAGGTCTTTTATTCCTGAACGAATGGCAAACAAAAATCATAATTGGGATGTCTCTGCTGTATTCCGTTAACCAGTATTTCCAGTCTTTTGGAGCTCTTTCCGTTGTCAAAGTTAATTCTCATTGGTTCCATGTTAAAGAACGAGGTGTCTTCGGGGGCATATTCGGAATAATGATTTCCAGCGGTTACCTGCTTGCATACACAGTAGGGGGGTGGATTCTTTCCCACTTACCATGGTTTTATGTCTTCATAATCCCGTCAATAGCAATCATGATAATGTTCGTAGTTGATCTGTTCCTTGTTAAAGATAAACCTTCGCAAGCAGGATTTGATGATTTTAATACGGGTGATGCAACTTCCAGCGACCCCGATAAAGATAAACCAATTGACTGGTCATACTTGATGAAAAAGGTCTTTTCTAATCCTGTAATTATAACAATTGCAATAGCTGAGTTCTGTACAGGATTTGTCAGGCAGGGACTCCTGCTCTGGCTTGTGCCATTTTTATCTGAGGTTCACCATATTGAGCATGATTCCTATTTATATAATGTGGCAACACTCGGAATTACGATAGGAGGTATTTCAGGAGGATTGTTATGCGGCTTTCTTTCAGACAAGGTATTCCAGTCAAGGAGAGCTCCTGTTGCATTTATTTTCTATATAGGGCAGATAATCTTTATCCTGTTTCTTGGATGGACATCCAGTGCTGCAATAGCTGCATATCTTGTTGGAATATGCTGCATGTGGATCTTCGGAGTACACGGAATGCTCTCAGGCACGGCATCCATGGATTTTGGAGGTACCAAAGCTGCCGCTACTGTTACAGGGACACTTGACGGTATTCAATACCTGGCATCAGGGTTAACAGGGTTTCTGCTTGGTGCGGGTCTTGATAAATACGGCTGGTCCATATGGACATATATGATAGTTCCGTTTTCTTTCATTGGAGCATTATTAATGCTTAAACTTTGGAACGCCAGTCCAACAAAACATCAGGCTCACTAGTACTTGCTAAAATTCGAATACTTACTCTTTGATCTTGACGGTACTCTGACCGACCCCAAAGCGGGGATCATTAACTCCTACATTAATGCTTTAAATAAGCTTGGCCTTATCGAAGATGACAAAGAATGTATTGCAGATTACCTTGGAGCTCCTTTGCATGAATACTTTACTTTGAAACACGATCTCAAAGACGGGATTCTTGATAAAGCCATTAAGCTCTACAGAGAATATTATTCCGAAACCGGATTATATGAAAACAGGCTGTATGAGGGAATTCCAGAACTTCTGGAAGTACTGAGCGTGAAGGAAATGAAATTGTTCCTTGTAACTGTAAAACCGGCGGTATTTGCAAAAGAGATATTGAGGCATTTTGAGATTGATAAATATTTTCTGAAAGTGTTCGGCTCTGACTTAAACAGCTTTAATAAGAAAAAAGAAGAATTAATTGGAGAGGTTATTCAGAATGAAACGGCTGATAAGGAAAAGACTGTAATGATAGGGGATAGATGTTATGATGTAACCGGGGCAAAGTTTAATGATATTTCGTCAATTGCCGTTACTTATTGTTATGGTTCGATTGAAGAACTTACTTCAGCTTCTCCTGACTTCGTTGTTCATAGTGTAAGAGAACTGGTTCAGCTTTTGAATTTGGAATAATATCTTCAATACGTTAATTAAAAAAGGGATAAATTAACATTTACCCCTTTCAATAACTCAAAATATACTCTTAAACTTATTTCAAAAGAATATACAGGATAATAGCTAGTATACCGGCAACTGAAAAAAGTGCATAATCCTGGATAACTCCGGTCTGTATCTTTCTCCAGTCAATGGAAAGATTACTGAAAAATTTTGCAGTACCGTTAACAGCGCCATCGATTATCTTTACATCAAATATCTTATAGAAGATCTCGGTCAGCCACCTGAGCGGCCTGATAAAAATTGTATCGTAAATTTCATCGACCTTATATTTATCCCTGAGTAAATTATAAAAGCCTCCCGAAAATGCATCGAGTCTCTCTCCTTTGGAAAACATTTTCAAAGAAACAAATATCGCAATTACCGCAACCATGACTGATACGCCAATCAAAGCAAATTCTGTTGATTCAACAATATGGTGTTCCGGCAGTACGCTCCACGCAGAAGCAAATACCGGCTCAAGGAAATGTTCTATGAGATTCGTACCGATAATATGCGGAATTCCGATTAGGCCGCCCACAACTGATAGCACAGCTAAAATTATAAGCGGTACTGTCATTAATGCAGGTGATTCATGCGGGTGCACGTGCCCTTCGTCATATCTTGGTTTACCGTAGAACGTTAAACTGATCAATCGGAAGACATAAAAGGCAGTTAGGAATGCCGTAATAACAGCTACAACAAATACAGGGTAATGGCCTGCGAAATATAATTTTGAAAGTATCTCATCTTTGCTGAAAAATCCGGAAAATGGCGGGATGCCCGAAATTGCTATTGCGCCCATCAGAAAAGTAAGGAATGTAATTTTCATCTTGCTTTTCAAACCGCCCATTTTTGTAACATCCTGTTCGTCATGCATTCCGTGGATAACCGAACCTGCTGCAAGAAACATTAATGCTTTAAAGAAAGCATGAGTGGTAACATGAAATATTCCGGTTGAAAATGCGCCGGCTCCCATTGCCATAAACATGAATCCAAGCTGGCTAACTGTTGAGTATGCTAATATTTTCTTAATATCATTTTGTGCAATTGCAATTGTTGCCGCCATAAAAGCAGTAAGGCAGCCTACAATCATTACGACTTCCATTGTGATGGGGGATAGAGCAAAAAGCAGCGAAGTCCTGCCTATCATATATACACCGGCTGTTACCATTGTAGCAGCATGTATAAGTGCTGATACCGGAG
>JANWKI010000048.1 GCA_025451455.1 Ignavibacteria bacterium | reverse complement strand
GCAGCTGCCAGGGCCTTGCCTGCTTTGAAACGTGCAACTTTTCTTGCAGCAATATTAATGGCTGCACCGGTCTGAGGGTTCCTGCCGATCCTTGCATTTCTTTTTGATACAGTATAGGTACCAAAACCAACAAGCGAAACTCTTCCGCCCTTTTTCAATGCTTTGGTCACGGTGGAAATTAATGAATCCAGAGCTGCTTTTGCAGCAACTTTAGTTATGCTGGCATCTGATGCCATCTGCGCAATAATTTCTTCTCTTGTCATTTGTTTTAAAATTTAAATTGTTAATATATTTTAGATTAGACTTGTTTTACAAAGATAACTAATTCTTAACAAAATAAAAAATAGTTAATTAAACTTACATCTTTTTTCATACCTTTTATACTAAATATAAATTAGTTAAAATTGCACCCTAAAAGAACAATTAATGAAATTACTTCTATCATATCTTAAAAATTACCGGGGTTACATAGCCCTTGCCCTGTTTTTGGCTGCCATAAACCAGCTGTTTTCCATGATGGATCCGATAATACTTCGATACATTATTGATGATTATGCTACAAAATTCGATAAATATACCCAGGAGGAGTTCTTCAAAGGCGTTGCCCTGCTTCTTTCCCTTGGTATCGGTGCGGCATTTATGTCCAGGGTAGCCAAGAACTTCCAGGATTACTATATTAACATGATCACCCAGAAGCTGGGAGCCAAAATATACGCCGATGGCATCAGGCACTCGCTTGAGCTCCCATACCAGGTGTTTGAAGATAAACGAAGCGGCGAAACTCTGGGTATTTTGCAGAAAGTAAGGGCGGATGTGGAAAAGCTCATTTCCGCATCGGTCAGCATAGTATATACATCGCTTATCGGGCTCGTTTTCGTCTGCATATATTCATTTTCTATTTCGTGGATAATTTTCCCCGTCTATGCCGTTACTGCGCCTCTCATCGGGTGGATAAGCTCTAAGCTCAGCAAGAAGATAAAAGTAATTCAGAAGAAAATTGTCGGTGAAACAACTGCGCTTGCCGGTACTACAACGGAATCATTAAGGAATATCGAGCTTGTAAAAAGCCTTGGGCTTGCTAACCAGGAAATCGGCAGGCTTAACAGCACAACCAATAAGATACTCGGGCTGGAGCTTAAAAAAGTGAAATATATAAGAAGCCTGAGTTTTATCCAGGGTACGCTGGTAAATTTTCTCAGGACAACGATACTGTTTATTATGATGTACCTGATCTTTTCGAGAGTGATAACTGCGGGTGAATTTTTCTCGCTCTATGTATATTCTTTCTTTATATTCGGTCCGCTGCAGGAGCTTGGCAACATCATAAATATTTACAGGGAAAGCGAAGTTTCTCTCAACAATTTCCAGGAAATACTCGATACTCCCCCTGAGAAAAAACCGGATAAGCCTGTCAATATCGGAAAAATTGAAACATTCGAATTTGACAAAGTTACATTCAAACATTTAAGCGCCTCAACCCGTGCGCTGGAAGATATTTCTTTCAAAACGCATTTGGGGCAGACAGTTGCATTTGTCGGCCCTTCGGGTTCGGGCAAAACAACTCTGGTTAAACTGCTTGTTGGTTTGTACACACCGCAAAGCGGCAATATATGTTTTAACGGTGTGCCCGGAGAGGAAATAGATTTTGACCTGTTACGGAATCAGATAGGGTTTGTAACACAGGATACTCAGCTATTTGCAGGTACTATCAAAGAAAATTTATTGTTCGTAAATCCTGATGCAGCCGATGAAGATATTTTAGATGCACTGCGCAAAGCCGCATGCCAGGGGCTGCTTGAAAGAGCCGATAAAGGAATTGATACTGTGATCGGCGAAGGCGGGGTCAAAGTATCGGGCGGTGAAAAGCAACGGCTCTCTATTGCGCGCGCGCTGCTTCGCAAACCAAGGCTGCTTGTTTTTGATGAAGCAACATCTTCGCTTGATTCACTCACAGAAGAAGAAATAAGCCAGACAATCCGTGATGTTTCTGCAAAGACTGATCATATCACCATTCTTATTGCTCACAGGCTTTCAACAATTATGCATGCGGATAATATCTATGTGCTTGAAAAGGGTCATATAATAGAAGAAGGCAAGCATGAGGAGCTTATAAACATGAAAGGTTTATATTACGCAATGTGGCGCCAGCAGATAGGTGAAAGGCACAAGACTAACGGATTACCCGTGAAAGAGCTTGATATAAAAGAACTTGCGAACTGAAAATAAGCAAAAATTTGTCTAACCCTGCAAACTCATTGATTATATCTAAATATTGTGTTAAAATTACCTAATGGCAAATGAAACCACAGCACACCAGATAAGCTCAGATACATCAACAGAAGGTATCCGGATCCAGGTATTTCCTGATTACATGCCTGAACACTCAAGCCCGGAACAAAACCGGTTTACATTTTCATACAAAGTAATTATCACCAACGAAAGCGAAGCCAAAGTTAAGCTTCTATCGCGTCACTGGGTGATAATAAATTCCGATGGCGACCCTGAAAAAGTTGACGGACCCGGGGTTGTAGGCTACACCCCTGATCTGGAACCCGGCGAATCGTTTGAGTACGGCAGCCAGACTCCCTTAAACACCGGCTGGGGAACAATGGAAGGTTCCTACACAATGATGCGCGAGAACGGGCAGAAGTTCGAAGCAAAGATCGGCAGATTCTACCTTGTAAGCGATGAAGTTCTGGCGTGAGTTTTCTACAATTAAGATTTAACATAAGGCAGATAATATCTGCCTTTTTTATTTTATCATTATCACTCAATTTACATTTATGGCACAGCTTATTAGTAAACTATGAATATTCTCTTTCTATTTACACTCGATGACAGGTGGAATGAACACTTCCAAAAGCTTAAGTCAGAATTTCCTGAAACAGAATTTACTGCTGTAAGTGATCCCGAAGGGAGGCTTGAAGCATTGAAAACTGCTGATGCAGTCGTATCCGGCAGGCTTACCGAAAGTGAAATAAATGAGGCCCTGAAACTTAAAGCTGTTATTGTTCCTTTTACGGGACTAAATAATTTCCCGGTTGATGTTTTGGAGCAAAGGAATATATTGATATTTAACACGCATGCAAACGCTCCGTTTGTTGCAGAGCACGCATTTTCTCTTGCCCTTGCACTTCTTGGCAGGATACCTGAATTCCATGATGACCTGAAAAAAGGCATTTGGAGCCGCTCACATGAGAGCGAAGATTTGTGGACCACAATACGGGGCAAAACCATTGGCATATCAGGCTTGGGGCATATCGGTCTCAATATTGCAAAGTATGCAAAGGCATTTGACTGTAAAGTTCTAGGGCTGAAAAGAAACACGGAGAAAAAGAAAATTGAAAATGTTGATGAATTGACCGGTGACATAAAATACTTTGCAGAAACCGGCGATGTTATTTTTGCAGCCCTGCCGCTGAGTGATACTACAAAAAATATGTTCGATTGGAACATTCTTAAAGAAATGAAGGGGAAATATCTGGTTAACGTTGGAAGGGGTGATACTGTAAATGAAGAAGCTCTTTACCGGGCATTGAAAGAAGGGATCCTTGCAGGTGCGGCACTTGATGTATGGTATAAATACCCCGGGAAGAATCCCGAGCCTGTTTATCCTGCAAACCTTCCGTTTTGGGAATTGCCGAATGTGCTTTTCTCTCCGCACAAATCAAGCCACACCCCCGAAGCAGTAAATGCAATGATTGATGATACAGTGAACAATATCCGAAAAGCTGTACTTTTACTTAAAGAGCAAGCCTGAAAAAAACCTGTTAAAACAACAATTCAAAAATTCCGGAAGAATTTTTCTTTATTTTCCCCCTAATATTGTCATTGAGTAAGAACTTATAGCATTCTTCAGATTCATCCTCATCCAAATATCTCAACTGGTAGTCTGTTTTGTGATTCTCTGTAAACACGGGATACAGTCTGAGGGTTTTTTGCTTATCTATAAAATTAAGCTGAGTAATAAATCCATAAGGCTTAGCGCCTGTCGAGGAATATCTGCCCGGCGCATTGAAAATGAAATTGCCTGTATTATATAATATCCACCTGCCCTTATAATATTCAATTTCCTGGATTGTATGTGCACCATGTCCGATGACAATATCTGCACCTGCATCGATGAATTTATGCGCCGCATCTTTTTGATCAGCGCCGGCAGGTTTGTAATTGTTTCCCCAATGAGGATAGATCACAATAAATATTTCCGGATATTTATTTCTGTATTCCTTTATTTGTCCTGTTAAGGTTTCCGCGTCAAGCATGTTTACGCCCGGTTTATTATTTTCAGCATAGAAATCATACAGGGTATCATATTTCTGCCGGAATTCAAATCCGCCGAAAACCGCCAGCTTGAAATTATTGAAATCCTTAATGTATGGTTCTGCTGCCTGAGTGGAATCAACCCCGGCCCCGAAATAACTTATTCCGTTTGAATTCAGTGCAAACATTGTTTCATCAAGCCCGCTTGTGCCGTAATCCATTGAGTGATTGTTGCCAAGGTTAACTGCCAGTATATTGTATTTCCTGAAATAGACAGGTGCATCTTCAGCGCTGCTCCAGTGCAGATATGGCTTTAAGTATGATGAAGGGATCTTTCCGGGAACATTTGTATTGATCAGTGGAGTTTCTAGGTTTACAATTACTGCATTTGCATTTTTCAGCAATTCACCTACATTCTCAAAAAAATAGTCATACCCTTCTTCTTTAATTATATTCACACCCCTGTTGAATTTAGGGCTGAACTGGTAATTCTCCCCGAAATGAGTATCACCTGCAAAAATAATGGTGAGTGAATCAGCCTGCAGAAGACGGGCATACATCAAAAGAAATAATATCAAAATAGCTTTTTTCATCTGCTAAAAATACTGAATAATTTACAAAAATATGAGAGTTAAATTAATGAATTTACAGTATTTTCGAAATGGCACATGCGTACCGTATCATCATATTCGGGCAGGCATAATAATAAAAAGGCCGGAATGAATTCCCGGCCCTAATTGAAGTGATAATTGAACATGAAAAGTACCAAACCTCACGGTTTGATATAATCTTTGATTCTGCATTTTAGCCCGACACAAATAACATCAGCTTTCAAGAGATTGCGTCATTGTCATTTCAACATGCATAACGTTTGATGATTCATCCCTTACCCTGCTTATCTGAACTTCGCATTGCCACGAGTGCGATGATTCATCTTTGAATCTGAATATACTGGTATATGTTTCATCTGTGCTTACAGCGGAAGAGACCTTATTCCAGTTGTGCTTATCACTAAGCCTGCTGCAAAAAGCCTCCGAGAATTTTCCTGCACTCAGATCTGTATTAACATAATACTCATGTTTAATTTTCTGCGCCTCCTTTTTCTGAGGTGCTGCAAGCAGGAATGAATCAAAAATCATGCTATGAAGGGCTAAAACAATAACTACTGAGAGAACTTTTACCATAGCTGTTTAATTTAAGTTTTTGGAAAAGAATATATTTTAAAGAATTTGCTTTTAGAAGTTAAATTCATAATTGACCTTGAAATATCTTCTTGTATATTGCAGTTTATCACCATCAAGATTCAAAACCAGGTAAATGCTGCTTCCGCCGAAGAACTCATACTGCACCATTGTATTCCAAAGGGCGCGGTGTCCGTAAGTATCTTTCTGGAAATATGACCTTAAATACAGTTTATCCATTACTTTGTAATCAAGCTTAATATTATAAATAGTCTGCTTTATTTCTCCCTCTCCCCTGTAATTATAATTTGCGCCTATTCTCAGTTTCCCGAAGAAGCTGAGATCAATCGATGAATACGGGTTAAGCAGTGTTTCGTTAAAATACTTTCCGCCGTAAAAACCAAATGAAATTGAATTATTTCCGAAGACAAGCTTGACATTATTATCGGCAAGGATATTATCCCTTACTATCATTTTACCTGACTCATCAACCAAAGGATTGCCGTTATCATCCATCTGATTTGGCCGGTCATAATTAATACTGTGAAAGAAGCTGAGCCAGCCGGTCGCTTTATAGAACAGATTCAGGTATATGCCCTGCTGGTAATTAAAATTATCAGAAAACCTCCTGGAACGGTTATAACCGGCGCTGATATTGATATTATTGAAATATTTTTTATCTCTTATGAACTGGTAGCCTCCGCTTAATCCTGATTCATCATAATTATTTCCGTAATTGTTAAATAAAGTAGTTGCGTTGAAGTTTGAATCATACCTTGTGTAATAAGCATCCATATACGGGCCCCCGTTATCATTGGATTCATAATACAAATAGGCATTATACATATTGGCTGCTGTTCCGTCTGTATTAAAGCTTCTTGCAAACTGAGGAATAAAGCGGAACCTTGAAGGAAGATTGACCTT
>JANWKI010000047.1 GCA_025451455.1 Ignavibacteria bacterium | reverse complement strand
TGATTTCCCATGCTTTATGGGATTTGACAATATTTGTTTTGCTTCCGGTTAGATAGTGTAAGTGAGAATAATTTTACATCAGTTTCTTATCAAATAATAAAAGGGACACTGATTAAGTGTCCCTTTTATATACAACTTAATTTGATTTTATCTTATGAATTCTATTAAAGCGCTGGCGATAGTGTTTTTCTTGCCGTCAAGAAGGAAACACCTGTAAATGCCGGGTGAATCAACCCTAAGATCATTTGACTCGAAATAAATATATTTCATATCGGGTGATACATCAAAATCAACTTTCTTGTAATAGTCAAACCCGTAACCGTTATACTTATCAAGCTGGATTGCGCAATCTCTTAAGCCTAAAGCATAGTCACATTTTGCCATCACAGTAACTTTGCCGGTATAGAACCTGTCACTGATTGATTGTTCACCGCCCGAACCGTATGATTCGCAGAAATAAAGCACCGGTCCGTTTTGAGCTTTAATGCCGGAGGTGAAACCAATCATGACAACTAAAGCCAAAAACCCAAAAAACAACTTAAATTTAAACATTTTGACCCTTTCTATATATTTTTATGGAATTTCTCAACGATTCTTATACAAATTTAATAAAAAAATGTTTCAAAACAGAACAAATAATTAATATAACTTATGTGTTTAGACTGAGCTTTTATATATTTTCTTAATTGATTCAGTCATCTTTTCAATAGTAAAATTTGAGCTTAAAAGTTTTAATCCAGCAGTACCAAATTCTTTCCTTAAGTTGTCATTTTCAATTAACTCTGACAATTTACTGGAGATCTTAACAGGTGATTCATCATCAATAACAAATCCATTTATTTCATCCACAACCATAACTGGCAGATCTCCTGTTCCGGTCGCAACTACGGGGAGTCCTTGTGCCAGGGCATATAACACTGAAAACGGGAACAGCTCTCCGCCTCCTTCAATTGATGTGTGAGAATAAATATCAAATGCAGAATAAACTGCCTTTAGATCCTCTCTGAATCCGGCAAAGATGATCCTGTCATCAAGCTTCAGAATTCTGGAGTATTCAATCAGCTCGAGCTTTAGTTCTCCATCGCCTACAATCATGAGTTTAACATTATCCTTGTGGTCTGCCACACTCCTGAAAGCTGAGATAAGGAGCCTCTGCCCTTTGAACCTGACCATCCGTCCGGTGTTTCCGATAAGAATTTCATTATCAGCGATCCCGAATTCTTTTCTTATTTTTTTTCTCAATTCAGGTTCCCGTTTCATTTCATCGGGATCAATTCCGTTATGTACAATAGTTGTATTAACTGCAGGTATATGATTCTTTGCAATTATCAGGTTTTGGATAGTGCTTCCATCACAAATAAAATGCTTGGTTAAAAATCTGTTGCGTACAAAATGAGTGATGTTATGCTCAATGGATTCCAGGCTATGACATGAAGTAACATGATTTGCTTTTAAACCCATTGATGCAAATGCGCCTGCAGTCCTGTCATAATTTGTATTTGTATGAATTATATCTATGTTGTTTTCTTTTATAAATTTTTTTATATCTCTGATATTTTTTCTCAACCCTCGTGTACCGCCCGGTGGAAAGTTAAAGTGCTTAACGTTAATTCCGTTTTCGCAGCATTTACTATATAACATACCCGAATCCCTGCAGCCAACAGTTACATTATGTCCTTTTTTTTTAAGATTTATGGAAAGTTTCCAAACAAAATATTCTCCCCCTCCGAAAATCGATGAGGAATTAAGTAAAAGTATGTTTAATCCAGACATATATTATGCAAATTATCCTCAATTAATGATAATTTCAATCATATATATTGTTATTTGTATTATATATATTTGAACGTTTAAAATGAACTATATAGAGCAGAAATTTAACAAAAAATCGCAAAAAGGTGAGTTTTTAGTTCCTTTATTCAACATTATATCAGATATAGTTGCCATTGAAGCATCATTTTTGCTGGCATACTGGCTGAGATTCTATTTTACGCCGCTTGTTGATATCTTCCCTTTTGCCGGAGAGATACCTCCTTTACAGGGATATATTCAGCTTTCATTAATGGTCATTCCTGTATGGATACTTGTATTTCAGGCAAGGAAAATGTACAGGACAAAGAGAGTTGTCTTCATTTTTGATGAGTTCTTCTTAATTGGCAGACTTGCTACTTTCGGTATAATATTTTCTTTCGGCCTGATCTTTTTCTACAGAGTATTCCCGTATTCACGACTGGTATTTTTATTAATATGGATGATCTCCATTATCCTGATCACACTGGGAAGGTATGCAGTGCTTAAATATGAAAAAAACCTTTACAATAAGGGCAAGAGCTTTAAAGATGCTTTGATTGTTGGCAACACACAAACTGCTTTAGATATTTATAATAATTTTCAGAATCATAAATATGCGGGTTTTAAAATTGCCGGCTTTATTGAAGATGATAATTTCAGTGGAACCGGCTTTATGCCTGACAATGCCCGGCTTGGCAGTTATTCAAATATCGTTGAACTGATTCAGGAGCATAATATCGAAACGGTCCTTGTAACGATTCCCTCTCACGAGCATGATAAACTGCTTGATTTAATGAAGGCTTGTGAAGGCGAAAATGTTGAGTTCCTCATGGTCCCTGATTTCCTTGAAGTAATAACGTCTTCCGTCAGGGTACAGGAAATTGACGGTATCCCTTTCCTTAAGATCAAAAGCATCCCGATGAACATATGGAACAGAATATTAAAAAGAGCTTTTGATTTTTTGTTTGCGCTCAGCGTGATGCTGGTTTCTTCGCCTCTATTTATTATGCTCTCGCTACTGGTAAAACTATCCTCAAAGGGACCTGTTTTTTATAAACAGGAACGGCTGAGCATGACGGGAAAGAAATTCTATATGATCAAATTCCGTTCGATGCACGATAATGCCGAAAAAAGCACAGGTGCAGTCTATGTAAAAAAAGGAGATTCGAGATATACCTCAATTGGAGAATTTCTCCGCAAGTATTCCCTGGATGAACTTCCCCAATTCCTTAATGTACTCAAAGGAGAAATGAGCATTGTTGGCCCCCGCCCCGAAAGGGAACATTTTATCAATATGTTCAAAAACAAGATCCCCAAATATCTTGACCGTCACAGGGTGAAATGCGGAATCACAGGCTGGGCACAGGTAAACGGGCTCAGGGGAAGTGATTCTTCCATTGAAAAAAGGATCGAATATGATATTTATTATATTGAACACTGGTCAATAATTTTTGATCTTAAAATAATCATCAAAACTATAAAGGAGATGTTCTTCTCCAAGGCGGCGTTTTAATTATGATAGAAGTGATCCTGTTCTATGCTCATGTTGTTTTTTTTACTTACCTGTTTGCGAAAAATTTCGTTGAAGAGAAATTTACAAGCGCATTTTTAAGTTTGATCTTCGTCATAGTTATTTTTTCCGTCGGCTGGACGTTTTCTGCTTTTGTTATCGGGTTCTTCGTCCCCGATGCCGGGTTTACCAGAATACTTACAAAGGCTGCCTTTTCTCTTGCCTTGCTGACAATTCTTGAATCATTTTTCTATAAATTCTATTTCAGCAGCAGGAAAAAGGCAGTAACGGTGTAATATTATTCAGTTCATTTTACCGCTTATACTGCACCCGCAGGAAGTATCTTTATAAATACTTTCTTTAATTGTAACCCTGACCTGATTGAATAAATACCAACGGAAGCTTCTCCCTCAACACCTTTTGAACGGACCTTCACAGTACCCGGAGTTGAATCCCCTTCCAGTTCAATAATATTTGAGCCTTCTTCAATTACAAAGCGAACCTCTGCACTGCTGAAGGGTACTTTGAAACCAAGCAGATTCTCCCTGTAAACTTCAATCCGCAATTCTGAAGAAATGGCTGCCCTAAGTACGGGGGGTTTAATATCTACACTTATCCCGCTGGTAGTAAATATGAACCTATCAGCCAGTAATGCAAGCAAGACAAATGCTAATACAATTATGAATTTCTTATACAATCTTCCGGTATTTAGTTTTCAGATTTGCAGGGTTTGAAAAATTCAATCGTCACCGAATTTAAGCTTTACATTTTTGGGAAGCTCTACTTTGCTTTCCTGGTTAACTGGCTTGGGAGCAGTTTCGGCTTTTCTTTCTGCAACAAGGCGCTTAAATATCGTTTCATCAACCGAGCTGACCTGTACAAGGTCTTCCTCAACTGATTTGCTTGCCCCGCTGTCTGTCAAGAGCAGGTTCAATTCCGGAGTTTCCTGAAACTCATCTGTCTGGAAGATACTGCTTTGTTCCGCCTGTTCAAACAGGCTTCTCTGCCCGGGTATGGCTTTGGGCCTGAATACCGGTATTCTTGCCTTTACACGGAATTCTTCCCTGTCTTCTCTTTCCTCCGTTTCAACGGGATTATCCGAAAACATTTTTATCTCTTCATCTGACCTTCCGCCCATATCAAGCTTGCTGATGCTCTGTTTCGTTTCCTTTCGTTTCTTCAGTTCATCATATTTCCCAATCTTATAAAGCCTGTTCCTTGTTTCGTTAATATTTGTGATAAGTTCTTCTTCATTGCCTACGGCAGAAGAGTTGTTTCTTAATTTGAAGATGCCGCCGGTCATTACATCGGAGATATTATGGGAAACAAGATTATCCACAAGGAAATCGCAAACACTTTCAAAACTCTGGTCTTCAGGGAAGAACTGGAACCTTGTATCTGAGAGATCGATAAAGATCATTTCGGCCGGTTTGTTAATATCGATGCAGTAAGAAGAATCTGCGTAGCTCTCGCTGCTGAAAAACAGCTGGTATGGTACTTTAGTTACTGAATATAAAAGTTCAACATTAGAAAGATTAAGCTCTTTATACTTATTCCTGAACAAACGCACTTCCTTTAATACATCTTCGCCAAGCCAGCCGGTACCTATGCTGAACCTGATACCATGCCCGATATAATCATCTATCGGGAAATATCTTTCTGTGAAGAAATGCAGATCACGTGGGCAGATTATAATATTAGCTTTCTTATCCGTAATTATTTTCAGGTCATTGTAATCAAGATAAAGCGGATTGATAAGCGATGTATTCTCGTCTATAAGCCCGTATTCATCAAGCAGTGAAATAACAGATTTGTGGAAGGTCTGCCTGAATTTTTCAGTAATTTCTTTGTTAACTGCCACCTCCAGAAAAAGATTCTTCAGGTTGTGGCTCTTAAGTTCAGTTAAGCTTGAAATATCATAAACAGTCAGAAGATGCTCCTGTGTTAAATAGTACGAAGGGTTCAAATACTTAAAGTCACGCAGGGTATTAACATCCTGCTTTATCGGATAGCATATTGATATCTTCTGGCCGGTGGTTTTTAATGCATTTGTTACAGGGGCAAGATGATTTGTATCTTTTCTGAGCGAAAACTCATTCAGGTAAAGTATTCCGGACTTCAATTCACGGTTCAATGAGTAATCATAGATATTTACCAGATCCTGCCGGGCAGTATCCCCGGGAAGTTCCTGGAATATGTAGTTGAAGATAAGATCAGTGCAAAGGTCTTCCTCAACCTTTTCATAATGCCGCCGCTTCAAAAGGTAATGAAGAAGTGAGCCTTCGGCTCTGCTGCAGGAATTAACGATCGGGGGCATTAATATCTTCTTTGAGCAGTCAATTACTTCGCTGTCGGCGGAATGCTGCTCGATCCATTTATCTACCTTGCTGATTCCTTTAGGAGAAGAATCGGCTATATCGCTTATCCTGCTTCCGTCAATGAGAATTGAATATCTTCCGAAATCATTATTCTTATTGAAAGTTACAACGTATGCATTTTTTAGAATTATCAAAGGTCTGTTATCTCGTATTTTTCGTTCATAATATATTTGCTTTTATTAAGGGTGTTAATACCTTTATCAAAAACAGCATATTCAAACCCTTCTCTGACGCTTGCTGCTCCATATTCACCCTTTATATTGACCGCAATGAAACCTACCTGGTAATCATGGTCGCGGTTTTTATGAGAGAGCAGATTTAGCTTAATAACCCGTTTTGATGCATATTCACATGCTTCCTGCGGTGACATTCCCCTGCCCATCATTTCAACAACAAGGAAACTTCCGCATGCCCTTACGCATTCTTCCCCGCGCCCGGTTGATACTGCGCCGCCAACATCACCCTCAACATACAGTCCCGCGCCAATTATAGGGGTATCGCCAACTCTGCCGTGAAGCTTCCATGCAGTACCGCTTGTTGTGCAGGATGCTGATATATGACCCTCTTTATCAATTGCTACCATCCCTATTGTATCATGATTGCCGTCTTCATTGATGCCGAGTCCGTTACCAGTTTTGACCCTGTATTCATCTGTGTGGAATTCCTGTGACCTTCCGTACTGCCCCTTTTTCCATTCTATATACTTTTTGATAGATGTATCAGTGTGCAGAATATCGGGCTGGAAACCGTTTGTGATAGCAAAGTTATATGCTCCTTCACCTGCAAGGGAGACATGTTCGGTCTTTTCCAGTATCAGCCTTGCAACAGAAACCGGGTTCTTGATATGTTCCATACAGATTACTGACCCAATCCGCGCATTCCAGTCCATGATTGCCGCATCAAGCGTTAAGCGCCCTTCTGCATCGGGCAAGCCGCCATAACCCACGCTCAGGACTGCCGGGTCATCTTCGGCAACCCTTACGCCATGTTCAACGGCATCAAGGGAGTTACCTCCGCTGGATAGTATCTCATACGCTTTTTCATTGGCTGGTATTCCGTGTTTCCATGTTGATATTACGAGTGGTTCCATATTTACAAATATAATTAAAAAAGTGCTATCCCCGAAATACACTAACTGAAAAAATAAAAACGGGAGTGGATTATGAAAACAGTCAATATTTGTTTGTCATACCAGCGAAGGCTGGGGGTACCCTCTGGGTCATCTAGAGAAATATTTTTAGTGATCTGCGAAGATGTACGAAATGAGAAGAACTTTAATAGCTCTGTTTTCATTTATCGTGCAGGTATCAATTATTTATTAATCAGGTTTTACAGTCTAGACACCAGCCTTCGCTGGTGTGACAAGCTTTGCAGGAGCTCATTTTCACAAAATTTTGGCTATTACAACCTGAACGCGCTTTTCTCCGTATTTTCTGATACTGGAATAAACGGTCGTCCAGCGGTTCGAGTGATTTTCATCCGCCAACAGCCGGACTGTAAATTTGGGTCACAATTGAACAATTTTCTCATCTTTCCGGTGATTCGTTTTATGGTGCAACAGCTGGACATTGAATTGAGCTTAAAATTAAACAAAATATTCATTTTCCAGTGATTCGTTTTATGGTGCAACAGCCGGACAACTTAAATTCCTCCTTTCTCTGTAGTTGTTAGTGACTTGAGAGTCCCCTGCGGAGAATCTGCCTGACAAATAAGGTTATATGCCATAGGCATATAATACTACAAGATATAAATGCTAGTGGAATATGCAAGGGAGAAATGCTGGTATGTTACTGCCTCACCTTGTCGCCCTGAGCGGAGACGAAGGGCGTCAGCCTTCATGCTTCGACTTCGCTCAGCATGACAAACACAAAGCACAAAGTTAATGCAATTCGTTCTCCAGTGTCGTTGGTGACCACGTCAGAGCCCGTCAAAGCCGGGTTGTAAACCGGGAGGAAACACTTCTACGAGTCTTCGACTCGAAGAGTCGTAGACCAACGACGGCGGGAAAATATTAAACCCGTTAAAATTTATATATAAATAATCCCTGACCGCCTGTTGAAATCCATAGTTCACCGTCCTTGATATCACTGAAATCAAGTTTTCTCACCGAGGGTATTACACCATAACCGCTTAAATAAATATGCTCCCATGATGAGCCGCCGTCTCTGGATAAATATATCTTGTTAAACTCATCGGAATTCCTCATTCCGAAAACAACAACGTCATTGCCCTTTGAATCAAGAGTGCTCACGGATCTCCAGCCCGGTATTTGTTCAAATGACTCACCCCTGTTTGGAGATCTGAATAAACCGTAATTCATTATGCCTGCCCATAAAACGCCGCTTCCAGTCGGGTCGATTTCAATTGCTCCTTTATTGCGGTAGTCTATTGCAGGGTTGTTGATAACATAACTTTTATGCGTGAATGTTTTGCCGTAATCATTGCTTATAAATAATCCGCCAGCCATAACACCACCGTCGTTTCCGCCTTCAAGGTATACGTAAACTCTTGCAGGGTCTACCGGGTCAACACCGGTATAATCAAGCGGAGTAAATATTCCCCCGACTATTGAATGCCTGTAAATTTCATCCGAGCTGCCGGGAAAAACAGATTTTTCGAAGCTGGCTCCGCCGTTTGAGCTGAAATAAACACCATACCAGTATGCGCCCGGATTGCCTGCATCATAAACCTTATGGTCATACAGTCCCCCGCCCATTAATAATATCATGTAATCATTTACACCGTCTGTTGTCATTGAACCGTCGCAAATAATCGCATCACTGCCGGGACCGGTTGTCGGATAGGAAATCATTCCCTGGGGGTTCATAATTTGATAAGAATTCGGCTCTCCCCTGTTTTCGGATTTGGTAATCACAGGATAATATGTAAACACACTGCCCCCGATTAAAAATAAACGGTTCGGATTAACTTTTGATACAAGAGTTCTGCAAACATTAGGTATATACGAATCACCGTTTTTTTCAGGCGGAGGAGGGTTAAGCGTATATTGTCTCGAGTAATTTCCAATCTTTGGAAGCAGTTCTTCCCTGGTTACCGCCATTCCCCAGTCAGAAATTGAAATGTAAATATCACCGTTTGATGAAAATGAAACGTCATAAACCACAGTCATATCTATACCGTTGCCGTTATATCTCCATGATTTTCCTTTGTTGGTGGAAATAAACGGTCCTGACCCCCCGCTTAGATACCACACATTAAAATTCGTCGGGTTCTGGTATGCAATTACGTTGGATGAATAAATTTTATCTTCAGTAGCAAGCGTATGCTTTGGGTTATACTGTTTTTCAAGCGAGAAGTTCACCAGATCGCTCCAGCTTTCTCCTTCGTTAGTTGTAACTTTAGCCGGATATCCCATCATAATGCATACAAATTTTGATTCAAGACCATCCATAAACTGTAATCCTATCATTTCCGTGCCGTAACCGTAATAGGTTCCGAAGGCAGATGTTAAGTCTTTTATTGAAGATGCATTATTCCCGATCTTGTACAGCCTTCCCGTTGTTACAAATCCTGTTAAGCCGCCCTTGCCGTCATCTTTAAGGATCATCTGGTAGACACCGCTGATCTCACCCGGGAAAATTTTACTGCTCCAGCTGGCGCCGTTATCGCGAGTTATCCAAAGTCCCTGGTCAGTCCCGACCCAAATTTCATCGGGGAATTTCGGGTGAATCTGTATGCACACAACATTACCCGTAATTGAGCCGGATGAACTGATAACCCGCCAGCTCTCGCCGTTATCATCGCTTAAATAAATATTGGCCATACCTGAAGTGCCGGCAAGCCCGCCGCAGATAATCCTGTTAGGCACAGTTGGATGCCATCTTGCGCAAGGACCGCCGAGCTTAACACGGAACACATTGCCGCCGAAATTTACTTCCGGATTTCCGGTGTTGGGACCGAGAATATGCCGCCATGAAGCTCCCTCATCACTCGATTTCCATAATCCCCTGCCAATATCCTCTTTAAGATAATCCATTCCAACTGCCACTATTATCTCCTGCTGGTTATTTGGATTAATGTTTATTGCCTGCACCATCAGGGCGGCCGGTGTTTCGGCAAACTGGCCTATAAACTGCCAGTTGCTGCTGCCTGATTTTTTGTAAACACCGCCTACATCCGTTCGCGCGTAGATCGTGGAACCGTCTTTGTTTGGCAGCTGCGCAAGAACAAACCCGCCTGCTTCAAAATCCACCTTCTGAACAGTTTGTGAATATATACTAACTGAAATAATCAGGAATATAAAAATGTATTTCATGAAAGTTTTATTTTATATTTTTGAATTACCGCTATATTTGTCAACTTGGCTGAAAGCTATCTCAAATTAATAAGGTATTTACCTGCTGTATTCACAAATATAGCAATTTTTCAATAGTTATTTTTAGCCGAAATTTTCCTCGTTTTCAATAATAATATTAATATATTCCGATAATGACAGGAGCAACTTACCCCGCAGGAGTCTCGAATGTTTGCAGACAATTGCACTAATATCCCGAATAAGTTTATGAAAAATCAGAGCATTGAATTATTAGAATATATGGGGTAAATTAGTGTGATACATCTCTAAAAACGGAAAAAACTTATGAAAACACTGTTATTCATTTGTTTTATTGCTTTCTCACTGATAAATATTGTTTCCCTCTCGTTTACGCGTGTAGATTTCATGCTCACTCTAACTGACGGCATTAAGCTTGACTGTACAAAGTATATTCCAAACGGAACGCCGCCATCCGGCGGGTGGCCCTGCATTATTGTTACTCACGGTTACGGGCTATCAAAATATTCGGAAATGGAAGAAGCGGAAGACCATGCTTCTTACGGGTATTACTCTTTCGTTTACAGCATGCGCGGGCAGGGTATTTCCGAGGGGCAGTCGAACTTCATAAGCACAATCGAAGCCAATGATCTTAAACAGGTTGTGACTTACATCAAAAATGATGCTAACACAAACGATAACAGGATAGGAATTCATGGCGGGTCACAGGGCGGGGTAATCCCATTCATGGCGGTCTGCACCGGAATGCAGGTAAAAACAATTATGCCTGATATGGCTTCTCCTGAACAGGGAAGCAGCTGGATAGAGAACGGCGGCATAAAAATGACATTCCTCTGGACGGTAAGTTATGCGTCAAATATAGTAAGGTATAATCCGCTTGTCAGCCGCTTCAGGATATGGGCGCTTTCAAGCCAGCCGGATAAATGGGACAGCCTTGCATATTACCTGCCTATTAACCGGGATTTTATCAGCCAGGCTGCTAATTGCCAGATACCGATACTCATTGTTAATTGCTGGCAGGATAAATTCTTCAATACGCTTGGCATGATAAGAAGCGCATATATTCTGCCCTACAATAATTACAGGATGTATTACGGAACAACAGACGGACATGGAAGCGACTATGTTTATGCAGAAGAACTATTTAAAGAGAATGTTTTTTCCGACTGGACGGATTATCATCTGAAGGGAATTTCTAATAACGTGATGAACGTTAATGAAAAATTTACTTATGCTTCAAGCAGGTTCCCCATTGCAGACAGCACGTGGAGCTGGGCAAGGCAGCAGACACCAACATGGCCTCCTTCGGGAGTGCAGAATACCAAACTGTATTTTCACCCCGGCGGGCAGATACTGCCTAACAGTTACGGAGGCACGCAAACAGATGTAAGCTTTAACAATGATATACTTGACCCCAATGTTACAATGGATTACCTTGTCAACACAGAATTCCGCGGTGCGCTCTTTGATGCAAAATTCAGAAAGAATGAAACTGTTTTTGATACGCCCGGGCTTCTGCAGAACGCAACGCTTGCGGGAACTCCGTATGCTTATTTATATTACTCATCCAGCGCAAACGGGCTGTGCCAGTACAACATGCAGATTTGGGAGGTAAGGCCAAACGGGCAGGAAAAGCTTGTTACAAGAATAAACTGGACTGACAGGTATTATACTGCGAACCAGTCAAAGGAAAAATATGTAAACGGCCAGTCATATAGCCATGTCTTTTCACAGGGCAGCAAAATAAGGGTAAAGGTTACTAACCTGGATAACGTGCCATACTATACAAACGGCTACCAGACAGATCCTTTCCTGAGGACAAATCCATTCATGCTTCCGGTATTGAAGCAGGGTACAAATAAGATATTTATCAGCGGAAATGCAAAATCTTACATCGAGCTGCCGCTCATTAATTTTGCGATCGGAATAAACCAGATATCCGCGGAAATACCAAAAGAGTTCAGTCTGCAGCAGAATTATCCTAACCCGTTCAATCCGGTTACAAAGATACGGTTTGAAGTACCCTCGACGGGAAGAAATAATTATGTTAAGATCGCTGTATATGATGTTACCGGAAGAGAACTGACAGTACTTGCAGATAAGAATTTTTCCCCGGGGATTTATGAGGCAGAGTGGAACGCATCGGCATATTCATCGGGTGTGTATTTCTGCAAAATGACAGTAGGCAGTGCCGGGAATTCAAATGGTAATTTTACATGGATAAAAAAGATGATACTTGTGAAGTAGTGATATAAGGGTATTTATTCATTTAGAAGGCAGGTATTTTTACCTGCCTTTTTTGTTTGGCCGGAACTTCTATTTCTGTGGAAAAAGAGGGAAACTTAAACACGCAGCCTGAAGGTTGCGGCTACAAGCATACTTATGAGTGTTGCGGCTACAAGTATCCATTTAAAAGTTTACACTGAGCGAGTAATACAGCTGGTCAAATTCCAGTATATGATCACTTCCGCCTTCAATTACAGGCTTCTTCATGCAGAATATCACAAGATTCTTTAATGCAAATGAACAGATAGATTTTACAATGGAGCTTGCCGGAAGAAGATGCTTTACAAAATTATCAATTGCAAGCACTGCAGTGCTTTGAATTGCCATGAGCTTAAAGTGTTCAGCTGCAGCTTTTACCGGGACAAAATAACTCAGGTTATGGTTTGCATAAATGCTCAGAAATTCAAAAGGCTTAATATACATTACGGGAGTAAAATTTATGATCGCATATTTATCCCAAAAGCCCCCGAACCTTATATTTCCCCTGAATGAAGATACAATGTTAAACGAGCGCTCTTCTTTAGCCATCCTCTCCGCTTTCAGATCTTCTGTTGAATATCTGTAAAGCACGGGTATAATCTTTGCATCCGGGTTTTCTTCTCTGGATAAACTAACATTTTTAGATGAATTATTCAAAAGGGAATTGCCTGCTTCCAGCTGACCTGACCTGTTTGTAACATCAGGATCCTGGCAGTAGGATAGACTTATGAACGCAGCAGAAAGAAGAACATATTTCATAACCAGTTTTATCATGGTTAAGAATATTATTTCTCAAAGAAAAACTTCTGATTTCTACAAAATGATAACTTTTGATTGAATAATCAAGCATTTAAATTCACGGCTATACGTCATGAATTTATGTGACATTTAATTGCAATAAAGAGAAAAATTGAATGTTGTAACGAAAATTTACAGGAAAGAGAACTCAGTTTCGATGCCGTAGAATTTCTTCAGGAGTTCATAGATAAGATAGCTTGAATCACCAAAGCCGTAAGTATAGTTGTATTTGTCCAGGTGAACCTGCCTGTAATGCACAGCCTCGGTTAAGAAAGTTGTAATTTCACCGCACTCAATCGGCAGAAGCTTTGCGTTTTTTTTCAGAACTTCGGGGCGCTCGGTAGTTTTCCTCAGGACACCGCAGGGAACATTGAAGAAGAGTGATTCTTCCTGCAGGCCGCCGGAATCCGTCAGGATACATCCCGCATTTTTTACATATCCCAGCATTTCGAAATAATCGTGAATTGGTTTCATTATCACGAGCTTCTTATGCCCGTTCCCGTTGGTAACTTCATCAAAAGCCCTCTGGATAAGCGGGTTCGGGTGCATCAGGTGAAGTATTTCAGTATAGCCCTTAATATCATTCATTAAAGAATTCAGTATTTTGGCATATGCCGATACATTATTCCAGTTTTCGCGCCTGTGGAAAGTGCTTAATATATAATTCTTTTGTTTGGGTTCTTTTATCTTCTTTTCTTTTATCAGAGTAAAAATTGCGTCATTAATTGTATTGCCAATAACAAATATCTTATCGTGTTTTATGCCTTCGTTTATCAGGTTATCGCGGTTAATGCCCTTCGGTGCAAAATGCCATGTTGCCATACGGGCAACTGATTCGCGCATGAACTCTTCGGGGAAGGGATTCATCTTATCGAGTGTTCTGAGCCCGGCCTCGGCGTGAAATACCGGTATCTGGTTCAGGAAGCCCCACAGCGCGCCGGCAAATGCTGAAGCCGTATCACCCTGAACAATTA
Source organism: Ignavibacteria bacterium (assembly GCA_025451455.1). Taxonomy (GTDB): domain Bacteria; phylum Bacteroidota; class Ignavibacteria; order Tepidaquicellales; family OLB5; genus OLB5. Next base: position 38,671 of record JANWKI010000047.1, on the reverse strand, counting down.
TGCCGTGGATGTGTTCTTTTCTAACGGGTGACTTTTCGCCGAACTTTTCGTTGAAGTCGTTGAGCAGGTGTGCTATAAGCTCGTTTAAGTCAGAAGACCGGTTAGGTTTTTCGGTTGCTGTAATATCGGGATGAATGCCGATATTGGAGAGGATATCGCCGGAGATCTTTTGCTGTGCGGTATTATATAACAAGGGATAAAATTCTTCAGACCTCTTCAGAATTCTGTATAAAACAAACAATTTTATTATTTCAGGGCGTGTGCCAAAAAAGAATACAATTACTTTCTTTCCTTTAAGCTCTTCCGGTCTAAGCCCTGCGTTGATACTATCTAAACCCATTTAGTATGTTTTCCCAAGTCAATAACAAAGATAATTATATGCAATTTAAGAATAAACGCACAAATACACCGTTTATGTGTGAGTATTGCTGTAACTATGTTATAAAAAAGGGGAAAGTCTTTTACAGGCTATCCCCCAAACTTAAATTAAATATGAAAAATCAATAATGCTCAGTTGATTCCCACACAACTTTATTTCTCATTCCCACAAAAACTTTCAGAGCGCGGAAAGTTGCGAAGAAATTAATCAGGTTATCGAAGTTCAGTCTTATTAAACTGAAAACAGCGTATTTAAGCCCGTACCAGCTGTAAGTAAATATAAAGCGGTGCAGCAGCCTCCAAACCATCAGGAAGAAGCATGTCCACAGGAAGAACCACAGGGCAGAGTTCTGCTCAACTGCGGAATCGAATACCCTGACACCAAGACCGAAGCCGAGCATGTATAACAGGAACATTGCAAACACAACATTTGAAAGCAGAACCATAAAATTGCTGAATATCGTTTTCCTGTCTCTCATCAGGAAATACTTGGTCCTAAAGCTTCCTGCCCACTTGTGAATTTTCCAGTTCTGGAAACATATCCCTGCAGTCCATCTTGAACGCTGTTTTACAGCCGCCCAGAAGGTGTTCGGGAAATACTCACCTGTAGCAACCCTTGAATTGGGATTTTTCTTATCGATAAGTAAGTTAACATAGGCGGTTTTATAGCCCATTTTAAAGAGCCTTAAGCCGAGCTCGTAATCTTCAGTCAGGTTAGCCTCGTTAAATACATGTGTATAGTGCGATTCTAGGTCAGTAAAAATACCGCGCCTGAAAGACATACCTGTTCCGGCAAACGGTATAAAAACCTTGAGCGCCTGCCGTACAATGAGGTCTTTTGAATGCACTTCAGCAAATGCATCGCAGTAAGTGCGGTGAATGAACTTGCCTCTGTCATCTTTTATAGGAACCACGGGCACCTGGACGGCATCAACACCCTGGTGGCAGATTAAATAATTATCAAGCTTTAATGTTAAGGGGTGAATAAAATCCTCCGAATCATGGATGGATATAATCCTGAACTGTGTTGCGTTATCATTTTCAAACCGTTTGACAGATGCATAAACATTATTCAGGTTATCGGCTTTGGTGGTCGGACCGTCGTGAGAGTTAACACATATCACAACTTTGTTGTTCTTCTGTGCAATTCTTTTTACAACTTCAAGCGTCTTTGTATCATTGGGGTAAATACCCACGAAAATAGTAAAATTATTGTATCTCATCTTGCTGAGCGCGTAGGTCAGGGTCCTTCCTATGACCTTATACTCTCGCCATGCGCAGATAACAAGCGCAATTTTGTTTTCATCGGCAGCAAGCACATCATCCATTTGCGGAAGGCTTCGTATATACTTCCACCTGTTGAACCAGTAAAGCATGTCAACCAGCACGTCGTCTATTCCGCTGACAATCAGCAGTACCGAACAGATCCATAGTAATATTGTGAAAACTTCCTGCATACGGTTATTTTATAATTTAGTTCTGAAGTTAAACATGAATCCTGCTTTTACCTGGAAAGAATTTTCTCTGTTTCCGTAAAAATAAACTTTGTAAGTCGGCTCAACAAAGATAACCGGAAAGAACATCACATTGGGTTTGAACCTTAAACCGCCGCCGAGCTCGGAATAATTATTGTAATCAAGCCTGCGGCTGTCAAACTGTGCTGATTCAACAAGATAAGGCTCAATGTATGAATATCCCCCGGTGCTGAAGCGGAGAACCTGCTGCATTGTTGCCTGCAGGAATGCATTGTCATATTTATAGTCATACATTGCAGCGGAATAAAAATCCATGTACAGGCTTATCTTTGAAGAAGACTTGCCGGCTGAATACACTTTTGCATCGCCGAACCTGGTAAAATAAATTATCATCGGCTTTATATTGATCCTGCTTGTATCAAGATCTATCTGGCGGGTATATCCTATCCTGAACTCGATAAATAAGTTCCTCAGGATACTGTACCTCATGAATCCGCCGAGTTCAAAAAACCTGTCGTTATATATTAAAGCCGGGCTTGAGCGTGTATCGGTGTATAGATCCAGATAAGGGCCGCCATAAAAATTATCTGCTATTTTAAAGTTCACATGCATTACAAGGTTGGCAATGTAGTTTTTCTGGTATGAATCATAGTAATTATAGAAGTACAGGTCAAGCGATCTCGGTGCCGTTAATGCTAGTTCTTCCCTTATTACATAAGCCGATGAACGGGCAGTCTCAGCGTCCTGTTCATTATCAGAGTGTTTTCCTACATAATCGAAATGAGTTAAAGCACTGTTAAGTTTTTTGAGGTCATAATAAATATATCCCAGCTGCAATCTAACCTTGTAATCATTGGGGTTATCCTTCAGTTGAAGCTCAAAAAACTGCGCGGCTTTGGTTTTATTCCCCTGGTTTAAATAGTAATATCCGGAATCAGAATAAGTAACCCCAGGACTGTATATCGGAGTAGTTTGATTACTATTATTAGGATTTAACTGGTTATCTGTATAGGACTCTTTTGACTGCTGAATTTTCTTCTCGCTTGTTGGATTCCTGTTTACATATTCAAACTGCCCCCTTGCTTTGGTGAGCTGTTTCATATCCGTATATAAATATGCTAAATCAAACCTGACCTGATCGGAATTAGAATATACGTTACTTCCGAAGAATTCTGCAGCTTTTTCCTTTAAAACGATCTTTGGGGAATAATACCCGGAAACTGCTAAGGATTGTGAAAAAACCTTAGATGTAAAGAGTAAGATAAAAAGCAGGAAAAGCGGGAGTAATCTTTTGAGCATATCTTTCATTTATATTCGTAATAATACAATACTTGACTTAAAAAGTATCTTATAAAATAGCTGTAAGTGCCATTAATATCACTTGTTCCCCCAATCACAATTATAAGCAAAATTTCTCAATTATCCAATAACAATACTTTTGGAAGTACTAAATTAGTCCCATAAGCTACCTTTTCCAATACCTCTACTACGGTATAAATAACGATTCCGGTTAGATTTTGATGTGCTTATATAGAAACAATTGCAAAATAGCCCAAAAAATGATATTTTTGTAGATGAATCTGACTACACTGGCAATAGAAACTTCCTGTGACGAGACCTCTGCTGCAATACTGAAAGATAATAATGTCCTTTCGAATATTATTTCATCACAATTATTTCATAAAGATTACGGGGGTATCGTGCCTGAACTTGCATCCAGAGCGCATATTAAATCGATCGATATGATCGTCAGAAAGGCATTCAGCGAGGCAAAGATAGATACAACTGAAGTGAATCTCGTAGCAGCCACTCAGGGACCCGGATTGATAGGTTCACTTCTTGTTGGGTATAATTACGCAAGATCTTTTTCTATAGCAATGAAAAAACCTTTTGCTGCAATAAATCATATTGAGTCACACTTGTTTTCGTGTTTCATCGGGAATGAAGAAGTTGAGTTTCCCTTCATTGCACTTGTTGTATCCGGCGGCCACACAATACTTTTTCATGTTAAAGGATATGAGAGCCATACTGTGCTTGGAAGAACACAGGATGATGCTGCCGGGGAAGCATTTGATAAAGCAGCTAAGATGCTGGGGCTTGATTACCCGGGTGGTCCTCTGATAGATGAACTTTCAAAAACCGGGAATGAGAACTATCACAGGTTCCCTGTTTCTTCTCTCAAAGAAAATATTTATGATTTTTCCTTCAGCGGGATCAAAACATCACTGCTTTATTTTCTCAGGAAGGAATTTGGCGAAGCGGCTGCAGATGCACTGCCTTTAAATGATATTTGTGCATCTTACCAGAGGGCTGTAGTTGCTTCACTTGTTGAAAAAACCATTCTGGCATCAAAAAAACTTGGGATCAAAAGCATTGCAGTTTCAGGCGGTGTTTCTGCAAACTCAAAACTGAGAAGCGAGTTTATGAAATATACAAATGAGGGCTACCGGATCTTTTTCCCGCAGAAAATATATTCCACTGATAACGCAGCGATGATAGGTTATACAGCTTATTTGAAATTCAAAAACACATCCATCGGGAGCTCCGGAAAGGATCTGTTTGAAAATGCATTTGCGAGATTTGAATACTGAACATTTCGTTATTTCATCCTCATAATAAAGCATAAACACTTATAAATTAACTCAGCATTTATTATCTTTGTACTTCCGGATTTTAGTAACAGTAATAATACCAACTGATGCCTCATAACAAACAAAACCGTGCTGTAATAGATATTGACGCCCAGCTGCTTGGCGATATATCCGAGCTCATTCAGGACAAATCGGATAACCTGCTGAAAAATATTCTTGCAGATATCTATCCGGCCGATATTGCGCTGATAATTGATAACCTTACAGAAGACGAAGGACTTCACTTGTTCCAGCTTCTGGATGAAGAAACATCACCGGAAGTACTTCCTGAGCTTGGCGACTATCACAGAGATTATATATTAGAACACCTTTCGTCACTGGAGCTCAGTGAAATTGTCGGTGAAATGGATTCCGATGATGCAACCGATATTATCGGCGATCTTGAGCAGGATAAGGCTATGGATGTGCTTGAGAAAATGGAGGATGAAGACTCAAGCGAGGTCAAAGAGCTCTTAAATTTTGATGAGAACACTGCAGGCGGTATCATGCAGAAAGAGTTTGTCATCGTTAAAATTACCGATTCAATTGCAAAAGCCGTTTTGATAATCCGTGAGGAAGCACCCGATAATGAACATTTATACCATGTATGGGTTACAGATGAGTCGGGGAAGCTTGTCGGAATTGTATCGCTTAAAAAAATAATTGTAGCCCTTGATACTCCCGCAGTAATAATGGCGGATATTATGTCAACCGAAGTTATATCTGTTGATACCTATACTGACCAGGAAGAAGTGGCTTCTATAATGCGGAAATATGATCTTGTATCGATACCCGTGGTGGATGCAAATGAGCGTGTAGTCGGGAAAATTTCATTTGATGATATTGCCGATATTATGGAAGAAGAGTTCTCAGAAGATGTTGCAAAAATAGTAGGTTCTGATGCTGAAGAGCTGGAAAGCAAGTCCCCGTTCCAGATAGCATGGCTCAGGCTGCCATGGGTATTGATAACGCTTGGGATTGAATTTTGCGCAGGGATTGTAATCAGCTATTATGACGAAACACTGACTAAAGTAATTTTACTTGCGTCTTTTATGCCGATAATATCTGCAATTTCCGGGAATACGGGATTGCAAGCGGCGGCAATCACAGTAAGAGCCCTGGCGACAGGTCACGCTTCACTGAGTACCTGGTGGGTACCGGTAAAGCGATCAGTTCAAACCAGTATAATAATCGGGGCTGCATGCGGAGCAGTGATCGGGACAATTGCGGGCTTTTGGGGAGGTAAGTTTCTCTTTGGTGTTCTTGTTGGTTTCTCTATGTTCATATCAATAAATATTTCCGGATTCGTAGGCGCTTCAGTCCCCATGTTATCAAAAAAGCTGGGTTTCGATCCCGCGCTTACTGCCGGCCCGTTTGAAACTGCCTTTCAGGATGTAGTGGGCATTACTATCTTTCTTTCTCTTGCAACTTTTCTGATGAAATGGCTTCTGTAAACCAACTTTGAACTGCAATAAGAAATAAAACATACAAATATCTTTCACCCGCTGATATTGTTACACAGTGTATGCTGCTTATTCTTACACTCATACTTATTTATCATAATTCAAATGTACGGTACTGGTATGTATTTATCCCGGTTAATATCATTTTGATATTTTCTATTTACAAAATCGTTAACATTTATGAAGCAAAGGTAATTTCTTCAGGCCCAGTTGAGGGGAAGAACTTTTCTTTGCTCAAACTCATCAGGTATTGGTATGGAGTTGCTGCCATTGTGTATATTTTTAAGCAGGTATATGTTATAATAAATTCGCTGAAGCCTGCTGACTGGGACCTGCTGTTTATCAAAATGGATTTTATTCTCTTCGGGTTAAACCCAACTCAGTGGACATTCAGGTTTGAGAATCCCCTGCTTACTGAATTCCTGCAAATAGTGTATGTATATTACTACCCTATGATAATCGTGATCGGGCTGCAATTATATTTAAGACACCGGTATGCAGAATACAAATACACTATATTCATAGTATTTTTCAGTTTCTATCTCAGTTACATTTTGTATTTGTTCTTCCCTGCAAACGGTCCCAGGTTTCATCTGCATGATTTCTTTGCGATCTCCCGTGAATTACCGGGACTCTTCCTGACAGAACACATCCGGTCATTTCTGAATTTCGGCGAGTCAATTCCCCCGGGAGTAAGTAATCCGCAGGATTATGTGCAGCGTGATGCAATGCCAAGCCTGCATACAATTACAGCTTTCCTTATCATGTACATTTCATGGCGGGTCCGCTCAAAGTCGTTTTATTTTTACCTGCCCTACTTTTTCTGTATGGCAGCCGCAACGATATATTTAAGGTATCACTATTTTGTGGATATTCTGGGAGGGTTAGTTGTTTGTGCTTTTACAATACTTCTTGCAAACTATATTTTCAGGAACCGAACGTCTGTTTCGTAAAAAAAGTACTTAGCCAGGATGCATTTTGACTTTTCACTTTTCACTTTTCACTTTTCACTTTTCACTTTTGACTTTTGACTTTTCACTTTTAGTATTCAATGCCTTTTCTTGCCTGAATGCCCTTATCAAAATAATGCTTAACTTTCCGCATTTCAGTAATCAGGTCAACTTTTTCTTCGAGACCCTCAAATAATTTATGCCCTGTAATAACAAGCTCAAATCTGCGCTTCTTATTGTACAGATCTATGATATCAAAAAAATCCTTTTCGGATATCAGGTGATAGTTGACAGCCGCAACAAATTCATCAAGCACAAGCAGGTCCTGTTTCCCGTTTTTGATAAGTTCCTTCACGATCCCGAGAGCTCGCTTAGCTTCCAGCAGATCCTCATCTGCATTCTTAAAACGGAAGGTCCCGTCTTCATTCATCCTTTCGCATCCGGTTGAATATATCTCTACAGGATAGCCCAGTTCTTTGAGCTTAAAAAATACCCTGCGCTCGAAGTAATGTTCTTTCGATTGGTCAAATCCTTTATCAAACTCAACAATAGCAACTCTTTTGCCGGCTCCAAGCATTCTGGTACTTAAGCCGATTGCAGCTGTAGTCTTGCCTTTACCATAGCCATAATATAAATGTATCTGGTGTTTTTTCTCATCAGGGAGCTTCTCATACTCTTCAATGACCCTTCTGACTTTTTCCCTGTATTTTTTACCGCCGGCTTTTTTGGCTTCTTCAATAGTGACGGATTTTCCGGGGGGTTTCGTTTTGCCGCTCATTTTACTTAACAGTAAAATCTATTTCGATTTTCTTATCACCAAGCTCAAGCTGCCTTGTGCTCACGCCCGCCATCTTAAGCATTCTCTTCGAAGCCTTTACGCTTTCTGTCTCGCTGTATTTATCCGAGAGATAAATAATTTCTTTCACGCCTGATTGTATTATCAGTTTAGTACATTCATTGCAGGGAAACAGGGCAACATATATCCTTGATCCATGAAGATCCTTGGTGGAATTGAGTATAGCATTAGCTTCTGCATGAACCACATAAGGATATTTAGTCTCGTTCACATTGGAATGAACGACCTGGTCTTCAGTAACAATAGGGTCGCTTGTCCGCACCCAGGGCAGTTCATCATCACTGCATCCGATAGGGAAGCCATTATACCCGATACCGACTATCTTATTGTATTGATTCACGATACAGGCACCAACCTGGGTACTGGGGTCTTTGCTTCTTTTCGCTGAAAGAAGCGCAATCCCCATAAAATATTCGTCCCACGATATGTAATCTTTTCTTTTCATTTTTCTTTAATGGCAGCACAGGCATTCCTGCCTGTCATTATTAATTACACACAGACAAGAATGTCTGTGCCACCAAATGATTATAAATACTTCTTTAGTCCCGTATTCATTTCTTCAAGCGTTCCATCATTCATTATAAGGTAATCAGTATACGCTATTGGACCGCCTTTATCAAGCTTTTCGATCTCGCTGATATCCCGTGATCTGGATTCTTCATTTGTCAGCGGCCTTATATTGCGGTGTGATAGCCTTTCGTAACGCAGATCTTTTGTTGTGTATATTGTTAAAAGTTTAAATGAATCACCAAACTTTTCCTTTAATATTTTGAACTCTTCCCATGAATAAAGGCTTTCAACAACAACGCTATTATGCTTAATAAACTCATCAATTATCGGCAGACTCTTTACAGCCATTGCGCCCATACCGTATTCTTTGCGCAGATCTTCACGTGTCTTTCTTTCGTTCTGCTCATTAACCTCAAGCCCAAGCCTTTTCATTTCATTCATCACGACTTCACCGAAATACACTCTTTTATAGCCATGATCGGTGAAATATTTTACAGCCTCACTCTTACCCGAGCCGCACATCCCGATAACGGCAATTATCTTATTCACGCTGTTTCCCTGTCATTATCATTAAATACAGGCTTGAACTCTGTTCTTCCCGTATCAAATATCATTTCTATATAAGGAATGCACGTTTTGCAGTTTTCACCAAAGAGAAAATATCTTCTAAGGTCATCAATATTCTTTAACTTATGTTTATCAATCAGAATTTTCAGATCAGAAAATTTCTTGTCAAAACATATGCATCTATCTACCATATAATTAACCTACCCTTCGATAATTTCAACAGGTTCATAAGCCAATATGGGTGCCAGCCACCTTTCAATTACTTCCAATGACATGTTCTTTCTTCTTGCATAATCCTCAACCTGATCTCTGTTAATCTTACCCACATTAAAGTATTTCGATTCAGGATGCGAGAAATACAGCCCGCTGACAGATGATGCCGGATACATTGCAAAGCTTTCCGTGAGTATTATGCCGGTACTTTCCTCAGCATCAAGAACATCAAAAATAATTTGTTTTTCAGTATGATCGGGCTGTGCCGGGTAACCTGGTGCAGGCCTGATGCCTGCATATTTTTCCGCGATAAGATCTTCGTTAGATAGCTTTTCATCCTTTGAATATCCCCATAATTCTTTCCTAACCATTTCATGCATCAGCTCGGCAAAAGCTTCGGCAAGCCTGTCTGCAAGTGCCTTTATCATAATACTGTTATAATCATCATGTTCTTTTTTGAATCTTTCAAGAATTGATTCAATTCCAATTCCGGTTGTAACTGCAAAGCTGCCGATATAATCCTTCACACCGGATGATTTCGGCGCGATGAAATCCGATAGCCCGATGTATGGCTGGCTGGTGGTTTTCTGTACCTGCTGCCTTAAGGTATGGAAAGTATGCAGCACTTCGTTTCTCTTTTCATTTGAGTATACTTCTATATCATCACCAACAGAGTTTGCAGGGTACAGGCCAATGACTGCTTTTGCAGTTAATAATTTTCCCTTTACAACCTCATCGAGCAATTTGTTTGCGTCATCGAAAAGCTTTTTTGCTTCACTGCCATAATTCGGGTCATCGAATATCTTCGGAAATTTGCCTTTGAGTTCCCATGTGAGGAAAAACGGCGTCCAGTCAATTTTTTCTCTTATCTTTGCAAGCGGGAAATCATCAAATACTTTATTACCTGTGAAAGTTGGTTTTGTTATTTCAGCTTTTGACCAGTCTATCTTATGCCCTTTTTGGCGGGCATCTTCAATTTTCAGGAATTTCTTTTCGTCTTTTTTCCCTTTGTGTGTTATCCGCATCCTGTCATATTCCTGCCTCACTGAACCGATGAAATTATCACGGTTATCTTTGTTCATCAGGCTTCCTGCAACGGTAACACTTCTTGAAGCATCAAGTACATGAACTGTTGGATTGGAATAATTCGGAGCAATTTTAACAGCGGCATGAATTTTTGAAGTAGTCGCTCCGCCGATTAGAAGCGGAACCTTGAATCCCTGGCGCTCCATCTCTTTTGCAACATGAACCATTTCATCAAGCGAGGGAGTTATGAGTCCGCTTAACCCTATGATATCGACATTCTTCTCTTTTGCAGTCTGAAGTATCTTTTCGGCTGAGACCATTACACCAAGATCAATTATCTCATAATTATTGCATCCAAGCACAACGCCAACAATATTTTTACCTATATCGTGCACATCTCCCTTAACCGTTGCAAGCAGAATTTTTCCGTTTGTTTTTGAAGCACCGGCAGCTTTTTCCTTTTCTATAAAAGGTGTTAAGTAAGCCACGGATTTTTTCATAACCCTTGCGCTCTTAACAACCTGCGGCAGGAACATTTTGCCTGAACCAAAGAGGTCCCCAACAACATTCATTCCGTCCATTAACGGCCCTTCGATAACATCAAGCGGTTTTGGATATTTCTTCCTCGCCTCTTCGGTATCTTCATCAATATATTCAACAATACCTTTTATCAAAGCATGTTTAAGCCGCACTTCAACCGGTTCATTTCTCCACGCGTCATCACGTTCAATAACCTTCCCTTTTGATTTCACTTTCTCGGCAAAATCAACAAGCCTTTCAGTAGCATCGGGCCTTCTGTTCAGGAGTACATCTTCAACAAGCTCAAGCAAGTCTTTGGGAATTTCATCGTAAACCTCTATCATTCCCGCATTTACAATACCCATATCCATCCCTGCTTTTATAGCATGATATAAAAATGCCGAATGCATTGCCTCGCGTACGAAATTATTGCCACGGAATGAGAACGAGATATTGCTTACTCCCCCGCTTATCTTTGCATGAGGAAGATTTTCCTTAACCCATCTCGTTGCGTTGATATAATCAACCGCATAATTGTTATGCTCTTCAATTCCGGTAGCAACAGTTAATATATTCGGATCAAAAATAATATCCTGGGGAGGGAATCCGACTTTTTGAGTCAATATGTCATATGAACGTTTGCAGACCTCAATCTTTCTTTCAAAACTATCAGCCTGACCTTTTTCATCAAAAGCCATGACAATTACTGCAGCACCGTACATTTTTACTTTTCGCGCATGGGCAATAAACTTCTCTTCCCCTTCTTTTAAGCTGATGGAGTTAACTATTCCCTTGCCCTGCAGGCATTTCAGTCCCGCTTCGATAATTTCCCATCTGGATGAATCAAGCATTACGGGCACACGCGCAATATCAGGCTCAACAGCGGAGAGCTTAAGGAATTTTTCCATTGCGGCAACGCCGTCTATCATTCCCTCATCCATATTAATATCTATCACCTGCGCGCCGCTTTCTACCTGCTGGAGTGCAACACTTAATGCCTCTTCATAATTCTCGTCCCTTATAAGTTTAGCAAATTTTGCAGAACCGGTAATATTGGTTCTCTCGCCTATGTTCACAAAGTTAGTCTGAGGGGTAATGTTCAGCGGTTCAAGTCCGCTAAGCCTTAAGTAAGGCTCAACAACGGGGATCTTCCTGGGGGGAATATCTTTTACAAATTCGGCGATCATTCTGATATGGTCGGGTGTGGTTCCGCAGCATCCGCCAACCAGGTTCAAAAAACCGCTGTTTCCAAAATCTCTTAAATAATTTGCAGTTTCTTCGGGGAGCTCATCATACCCGCCAAATGCATTTGGCAAACCCGCATTGGGGTAACAGCTTAGATAAATATCCGCTTTTTCTGAGAGCTCTTCTATATAAGGGCGCATTTCCTTTGCCCCCAGTGAGCAGTTCAGCCCGATACTGAACAATCCCGCATGTTTTACGGAATTCAGGAATCCTTCAAGTGTCTGACCCGATAAAGTTCTGCCGCTGAGATCAACAATTGTACCGGATAACATGATGGGCAGTTTTTTTCCTGTCTCATCGAAATATTCGTTAATGGCATACAGCGCAGCTTTACAGTTCAGGGTATCAAAAACTGTTTCCACAAGAAGAATATCTACACCGCCATCAATAAGACCTTTGGCAGCCTCGCGGTATGAATCTTTTATCTGGTCAAAGGTAACTGCCCTGAAGCCCGGATCATTAACATCGGGTGACATAGAAAGAGTTTTATTCATCGGGCCTATAGCACCGGCAACATAGCGCGGTTTATCTGGCGTCTTGGCTGTAAATTTATCGGCTGCAAGCCTTGCGAGCCTTGCCGATTCAAAATTTATCCCGTAAACGTACTTCTCTGTCCCGTAATCAGCCTGCGATATAGATGAAGAGTTGAAAGTATTGGTGCCAATAATATCTGAACCTGCATCAAGGTACTGTTCATAAATTTCCGAAACAATTTCCGGCTGGGTAAGGTTAAGTATGTCATTGTTGCCTCTTAGGTCCGAATGATGATCTCTCAGCCTTTCTCCGCGGAACTCTTCTTCCGTCAGCTTTCGCTTCTGGATCATAGTTCCTCTTGGTCCATCTAATATGACTATTCTTTTGGCTAACTCTTCTTTTAATCGTTCTATCATATAATAGTAATTACTTCTTCGCCCCGGCTTCTTTCAGCTCACCTTGCTTTATGATCCTTGCTGCAAGTTCATAAATTCCGAACATTGCCGTTACATAGAACAGATCACCGCCGAGTGAGTTTCTGAAAAACGGAATTGCCATAGTGTAACACTGTATAAGCCCGCCAAAATTCATTTCATAATACATTCCGCTAGTCCATACTCCAAAGTTAGTAACAAGGAAAAAGATAATTGATGCAGCCAGAGTCGTTCCGAAAATGTATGCTGCTTTTTTTCCTCCGTTTGAATTTTCGACCCTTGATTTAAGCCAAAGACCGATCAGGGCAACTAAAAAGAATGTTCCGTATACCCAATAAATATATGTATAGAACCCAAGAAAAATATCACTGAGTACAAGTGCTGCAAACGGAATAATGAATGCATATTTCCTGTTTAAATATACACCGGAAAAAAGTGCAATTGCAGCGACCGGTGCAAAATTCATCGGATGTGGAAGAAGACGTGAGAATGCTGCAAATAATATTAATACAACTGCAATTATAAAATTTACCATTTTGTTGATTCTCCTATATTTAATATTTAAGACTAATTTCCAGTTTAAAATTCCGAAGCGACATAGGGTAAGCGGAAATCACCTGGTATTTTTCATTTAACATATTGTTAACTATGAATTTTAAGGCTGTTTCCATATTCATAATATTGAAACCAATTGAAACATTTGCGTCAAGAACATCATATCTCGGCACAAAATCAGTATTTTCGAAGTTTGTATACCTTCTTGTTGAGAATATATAGAACAGGTTAAAAGATACAAATTTTAATAATTTACTTGTAGTCAAATAATTCATCATAATTGAAGCTTTTACCATCTCTATTGGGATATAAATGAGTTGTTTATTGTAAGTTGGATCATCTTCAAAATCCTTGTTTTTCTTAATAGAGGTGCTGTATGTATAATTTAGCGATGTCCCTGCATTTAATTGTTTACTGAATGAAATGTCTGATCTGAGGCTTATATCTATACCTTCAGACTTTACTTTACCAACATTAATCGGTCTCCATATAACACCCGAAATTGGTGTCCATACAATTCTATCAGTTGTATTGATATTAAAGTAAGAAAATTCAAGTTCATTTATGCTTAATGCTTTGAATTTATAATATACTCCTGCATCAAAGCTAATGGATTTTTCCGGTCTAAGATCCTTATTTCCCAAATCATTCCAATACAGCTCATTAAAAGTAGGCGCACTGAAGTTATTTCCAATCGAGGATTTGAGATTCAAATCAGTTTTACTGAGGGGCTTAATGTTAATTCCAAGTTTCCCGGTAACAACATTATGTTCTGAAATATTTGAAAAATAATCATACCTTAGAGAAGGATAAAAAATGATATCCGAAGTATTTTTCAGATTTAACCCGATTTTAGACAGTGCAAATACCGCTGCCTGAAATTGTTTGCCTTCTTCTGTTTCATTGCTTACTATCTTACTGAATGAGAGCTCACCGCCTGACTCAAGATTGAAATAATCTGATTGAATATAGCTCAAAGTACTGGATGCTGTAAAACTGCTGAGCCTGTAGTAGCTGTTAATTTCAGAAGATAGATTGAACGTTGCGGGATCAAAATATTTCTGAAGAGCATTTTTATAGCTGATATCTGTTTTCAGAAAAAGCTTTTCTTTAACTTCATTGCTGTATTCAGCGCTGGTTATTAAATCATAATCTATCTGCCTTGCTGTACCTGATGAATAACCAAGATCAACCCCCGGTACTCCTCTTTCAAAATGTGAATAATTTGCAAAGATCTTAAGTGCTGATTTATTTTCATCAGTATATCTGAGATCAAGATTAAATGCCTGTTTATTGAAATCCGAATTTTCCCTTTCCTTTAATATTTCAGCAGTACCGTTTTTAAAATAATACTCGAAATTATTCGTTGCCCGCTCATCTGTATATGAAAGGCTGTAATTTACATTATTAAAATGGTTAAAATCAATGTTTTGTGAAAATCTTCCGAAGAACTTCCTTTGACCGTAAGAACCTGCACCCGCTGTTAAATAAAATCCAACGGGCTTCGGGGAAATAAAATCCTTTGTAATAATATTTATTACTCCGCCTATTGCACCGCTTCCGTAGAGTGCAGAAGAGCCGCCTTTGGATAATTCAATCCTGGATACATTATCCAGATTATATAATGAAAGATCAACCTGTGCATTCTGGCTGCTGTTAAGCTTTACACCGTTCAAAAGTATCAGCGTATGTTCGCTTTGTGTTGCGTTAAGTGAGATGGTCTTCGAGCCTGAGTTAAAGCCGTAATCTTTAATATACACTGCATCACTTAGCTGCAGGGCGTCGGGCAGGCCGTTTCCGTTAATTGATAATATAAACTGTTCGTCAAGTACCTGTATCTTATTCGGCGCGTTAGAATTCGTCATCTTCAGCCTGTTGGTTTCAACCAGGATCTCATCTGTAAAAACACTATCCCTGCCGGAGGAAATAATTCCCTGGGCAAAGATAACCCCTGTAAAAAACACGTGAATAAATAATATTTTATATAAAATATTCAATCTTATCTTAATAAAGGGTTAATGCTGATTTATATGATTTTTAAAATATACTCTCCTCGGTCCTACTCCAGCAGTATAGCTTCTTTCCTGAATGCCTGCCTCGTTGTATATATACAGGTTTCCATCTAATGTAAATGTTTTAGCATCCAGTACATAATGTTTTTTGTTAACATTATCATAATTATATCCGTAGAAATATGCCGGAGAACCGGGGTTTACAATAAAAGTATTGACTGTCCTTGCAGCAAGATCGAGTCTATCTATATTATTTGAACCGGAAATAAAATATACCGAACCATCTGCATATATCAGATCTTTATCAAAGCCGTTTGGCACACTGAATGAATCAAGTATATTATTAGTGTTAACTTCTATTTTATATATCATACCGCCTCCCCCCTGACAACCTGCATATATCACCAGGCCATTGCCCTGCTCAACACATTTAACTGACGTGGGGTCTTTTCTCAGAACGATAGTTGAAACGACTGTATTTGAATTTGGATCAATTACTGAAACTGTTGAATCAGCCGAACCTCCAAAGGCACTGGTATTACATACATAAATAGTTCCATTGCAAAAAAGAATCTCCTGGGGATAAACACCAACAGTAATATCCTGCATAAAAGATAAATTATTTAAATCAATTACAGAAACTTTGCTTGCGGGTCCATTTGTAATATAAGCTCTTTGTCCGGCAATAGCGATTGAAAATGGATTTGTGCCGAAAGGGTCTGAAGATCGTTTTAATCCTCCGTTAGAATCAAGCTGGTATAACCTGCCCGAACCCCCAAAATTTCCTTGCTCAACAATAAACACATCGCCTCCCCACATTTCGATTCCGTCTGTATAAGCAAGATCACCACTATAAATATCCTGATAAAAGGAATCCCTATCCACTGAATAAAATGAAAGAGCACTGTTAGTCGGGTTTGTTCCTTCAGAAAGAATATATGCACCATCAGTAACCTGAACAAAAACAGGGTTAACAATATCCTCATCACCACAACCATTAAATTGTGTTAAAACAAAAACCGATACGAATACAAAAGGAATTGCATTTAACTTTTTCATATTTCTCCCGATGAAAAAAGTTTAGTTAGAAAAAACGTTAATTAAAATAAAAACTCCCTGAATCTTCTTAAACCTGTGTGCATAAATACAGGATCATGAAGATACAGGGAGTACCTTGAAAAACTATCCTGTTTATCTTTGCCCACGAAGATTACAGATTAATTTTATTTCCGGCAGGTCTCCTGGCTTTAAAGCAATTCACGGTCAGCCTTCCCGTCAAAAAAACCTGACAGTGACTTAAGATGACCGTTCTTCTTTATTACAGTTGCGGGGACAGCCCGGGCATTGAACCCGGTTCCCTTTTGATCACAGTTATTAAAGTGAACCGAAAATATCCTATCCGGCAAAGCCGGATTATTACAAAGAGCCTTATGAACAATAATAACAATTTTATTCTAAATTGAAAAACCAATTAGTGTTCTGTTATATTGTTCAAAGTTTTACATTTTTTGAAAATTATATACATTCTTCCTGGTGATAATTTGTGGAATTTGTGGCTGGATCTTTTGCTTTTTTAACAGGTGTGATGCAAATGTACCGCTTCCCGTAACATAATACTGAATTTCTAAATTTCTTATCATATTAGAAATCACGATATTGTGCTTATCTCATGGAGGAACGGGCTTTCAAAACACAGAATTCAATGAAATTTGAAGAAATGGAGCTTTCGGGTTTTGGTAAATACCCCAAGGCTAAATGCAAGGTTACAAGACCCACGGGTATTGAAGATTTAAAAGAATACCTTAAAGAAGGCCCTATGGTAGGGCGGGGACTTGGACGAAGTTACGGAGATGCTGCGATAAATAAAGGCGGATTTGTAGCAGAATCAATTCACATGAACAGATTCCTTGCATTTGATGAATCAACAGGAATATTAAGATGCGAAGCCGGGGTGACATATGAAAATTTGCTTGATACCTTTGTTTTGCGAGGATGGTTTCCTCCGGTTACACCGGGAACAAAATATGTAACCATGGGCGGGGCAATAGCAAGTGATGTTCACGGTAAAAATCACCACAAAGCAGGCTCAATATCAAGCTTTGTATTAAGCTTTAATATTTTGACAGCGTCGGGCAAAGTCATGAAATGTTCAAGAGAAGAGAACTCCGATCTGTTCTGGGCAACGGTTGGGGGAATGGGGCTTACAGGATTTATACTTGACTGTGAAATTAAGCTCAGGAAGATCGAGTCACCATACATAGAAAGTAAGGCTGTTAAGCTTGGCAATCTTAATGCACTCTTTGACAAGTTTGAAGAATATGATGCAGATTACCATTATTCAGTCGCATGGATGGATATTGTAGCTAAAGGAAGCAGCTATGGGAGGAATGTACTTTTCCTCGGTAACCACTCAAAATTAGATGAGCTTCCTGAAAAGCTTAAACTAAGATCAAAAGAAAAGCACATTGAAAAGAAGATATCCGTTCCGTTTGAAATACCTTTCAGCACTCTGAACAAAGTAACTATCAGCCTTTTCAATTCCATGATCTATATGACTTCAAAAAATAAAGAAAATTTCGAGCACTATGATAAGTATTTCTACCCGCTTGATTCAATACTGAACTGGAATCATATATACAGTAAAAGCGGACTTATTCAATATCAGCTTAACATTCCCGAAGACAGGGGAAAGGAAGCAGTTGATAAGCTGCTTCATAAAGTTGTATCATTTGGCGGTGGCTCGTTCCTTGCAGTACTGAAGAAAATGGGAGACCAGGAAGGAATTCTCTCATTTCCTTTCAGGGGATACACACTTTCAATGGATTTTCCGGTTAAGAAAGGAACAATTGAAATGTGCAGGAAGCTTGATGAAATTGTACTTGATTACGGCGGCAGAACCTATCTTACAAAGGATTCGATCTTAGACGAGGTAACTTTTAAGAAAATGTATAAAGGACTATGGGAAAAATGGATGGATATCAAGATCAAGTATGACCCGGAGAACAAGTTCACTTCAAGCCTTGGAAGGAGGATAGGCTTATGTCCCTCCTAGTACTTGGCGCTAATTCTTTGATAGCACAGGCGGCAGCAGCAAACTTCGCGCAGGCAGGCCATGAAATCATTTTTGCCGAACGGAATAAAGATGAACTTTCGAAAATTGCGGAAGATTTTAAGATAAGGCATAAGGTGAATTGCTATTCTGTGCAGTTTGATGCTTTGGATTTTTCGGGCCACAAAAAAGCAGTTGAAGACTGCCTTGCATTAATTCCTGATCTGCAATATGTTTTGATAACTTTTGGATACCTTGGAACTCAGGAAAGTGCTCAGATCGATTTTTCAGAAGCTCACAGGGTAATTGACCTGAATTATACCGGGGTAGTATCGATTTGCGAAATTATTGCAGCAGAATTTGAATCAAAGAAAAAGGGTAACATTGCAGTAATTTCTTCGGTTGCAGGTGATAGAGGCAGGCAAAGTAATTATATGTATGGCTCTGCCAAAGGCGGGCTGAGTGTATATTTACAGGGTCTCAGGAGCAGGTTATTCAAGTCCGGGGTAAATGTGCTTACTGTTAAACCCGGTTTTGTTGATACACCAATGACGTATGGAATGAAGCTTCCCGGAATTCTTGTTGCATCTCCGCAAAAAGTTGGCAGGGATATTTATAAAGCCATGATAAATGGCAAGAGTATTAAATATACTCCTTTTTTCTGGTGGTATATAATGAAAATAGTTAAATCAATTCCTGAAATCATATTCAAAAAATTAAAATTATAAAATAAGTTTATGACAAGAGGCCCGATTTCGCAATTTATGGAGAAGCATTATCTTCACTTCAATTCAGCAGCTATGATGGATGCGGCAAAAGCATACGAAGTGCATATGAATGAAGGCGGCAAGATGATGATAACTCTTGCTGGAGCAATGAGTACAGGAGAGCTTGGCATTTCACTGGCAGAGATGATAAGGCAGGATAAAGTTCAGATCATTTCCTGCACAGGTGCAAACCTGGAAGAGGACTTAATGAATCTAGTTGCTCATTCGCATTATAAAAGGGTACCAAATTACCGTGATTTGACACCAAAAGAAGAATGGGCGCTGATGGAAAAGGGGCTGAACAGGGTGACTGATACCTGCATTCCCGAGGAAGAAGCTTTCCGGAGACTGCAGAAGCATATCTATGAACTATGGAAGGACGCAGACTCAAAGGGCGAAAGATACTTCCCGCATGAATTTATGTACAAAATGATCTTAAGCGGTGTTTTAAAACAATATTATGAAATTGACCCGAAGAATTCATGGATGATAGCTGCTGCAGAAAAAAACCTGCCTATAATCGTCCCCGGATGGGAAGATTCAACTATGGGTAATATATTTGCAAGCTACTGCATTAAAAAAGAACTGAAGCCCTCGACCATGAAATCAGGGATTGAATATATGGTCAGGCTGAGTGAATGGTACAGGGAAAATTCTTCGGGCAAGGGAGTCGGGTTCTTTCAGATCGGCGGCGGTATTGCAGGTGATTTCCCTATTTGCGTTGTACCAATGATGTACCAGGATTTAGGCTGGCACGACGTTCCTTTCTGGAGTTATTTCTGCCAGATTTCAGACTCGACAACAAGCTATGGTTCATATTCAGGTGCGGTGCCAAATGAAAAGATCACCTGGGGCAAGCTTGATATTAATACTCCGAAGTTTATTGTTGAAAGCGACGCAACAATAGTTGCCCCGTTAATATTCGGGTGGCTGCTTGGATGGTAATTGAAAGATTAATGATCAGTGAAATAATTATTTTGCCGTTTATTTTTGGACTTACAGAAAAGTGCAGGTAAATAGTAAATCAAAATCTTCTGCTTCCTCAAAACTTGTAGTCTTATGGCTTGTTGGATATGAATTTCTTATCCTTTTCGTCATGTCTGCTTACAAGTATTGGCTTAACTCTTCATATCCATCACCTCTATCGCGCAGTTTTTTATCAGGCTTTGTTAAGAGCTACAATTTGCTTTACACCGGCAATCTGTTTTGGGTTACAATATGTTTAATTTCGATCATAGCTATAATTAATATTTCCTTTCAGCTTGGCAGGGTCAATAAAACAGCCCTTAGAGTGCTGGTAATTCTTACTGTTGTATCAATCATATTAATTACTTTCGCTTTTTCGCTGGGCAGGATTCCAAGAGAATCATTCTACGAGAATCTTGTTTCTCTTTCTCAAAAAGGCATCCAGACAATAAGCCTGTCATCCTTTGCTGTCCTTCATCTTTTTATTGCTATATCAGCTTGTGTGATTTCATTTTCGGTCTTAATGAAATACTACATATTCAGAAGTATCTGGATAACAATACTTCTTTTATTAACAGGTTACGCCGTTGTTTTCTTCTTTGCATATAATTATAAAGACGACTATAAATTGCTCATTGATAACAAAAAAACAGTGGATGCCGGTACGATCCTCGGAGCTGCAGTTTGGGGCGGAAACAGGCCGTCGCCTGTACTGCGTGAGCGCATAAACAAAGGATATGAATTGTATTCATTTGGCATAATCAAAGTGATAATTTTGACGGGCGGCGGCGCACCAGGAGAGATGACTGAAGCTGAGGTTTCAAAGAAGGAACTCCTGAAAAAGGGGGTCGAAGAAAGAAATGTATTCGTTGAGAATAAATCCAGTTCAACTCTGGAACAGATCTATTTTCTCAATACTAACCTTTACAAAAAGAATAACTGGAAGGAAATCGTTATAATCAGCGATAATTTCCACTTACTGAGGACAAAGCAGATATGCAAATTTTTCGGCATAAACGCTTATACCGTTGCCTCTGATACACCCTTATCCACAGAATCAACCTTTAATTTCTGCATTAAAGAAAGTTTTGCTGTGATTTTGTTCTGGCTATTTGGAATTGGATAAATTATCTTTGTAACATGTCATTAACCAGACGTCACTTAAGAGAAAAAGCATTGCAGGTGCTGTACGCCTTCAAGCTTACTGAAGACCCGATAGACCAGATAAAAGTTCAGCAGCTTGATGATCTGGATAAAAAAGACGACAGAAAATTCTGTGAAGAGCTTATTAGGTTAACAATTGATAATGATTCATACTACGAAGAAATAATCACTAAAATAGTGGATAACTGGGATATGGAACGGATTGCTCTTATCGATTCTATAATAATTAAAATGTGCCTTACGGAGTTTTTCCATTTTGAGGATATACCTCCAAAAGTATCAATTAATGAATCAATTGATATAGCAAAGGATTTCAGCACTCGGAATTCAGGCAAATTTGTGAACGGAGTACTTGATGCAATACTTGAAAAACTTGATAAAGAAAATAAAATAATAAAAAGGGGTAAAGGACTGGTTGGAGGAAGAAAGCATACTTCGGCCAAACCGGTCTGATATGAATATTCTGTATCAACCCTGAACCTGCACCCTTTCTACTGCAAAAAAATAATTTTAAATGGCAAAAGAAACAAAAGTAAACAGTTGGTTTTCTAAACAGGTTTTTAACTGGTCTTTATTCGATTTTGCAAATTCTACATTTGCAACTATCGTTGTTGCATTTGTTTATGCGATCTATTTCAAAAAGGTGGTTGCCGGCAATGAGCCGGTTGCAGATCTTTACTGGTCTGCATCGATAAATATTTCAATGCTGGTAGTTGCATTCTTAAGCCCTGTTCTGGGCGCTGCCTCTGATTATTACAGCAGCAAAAAGAAATATTTAATATTTTTTACTTTCCTCTGCATAACTGCAACAGCCCTGCTTTATTTTGTTACCGAAGGAAAAGTTATGTGGGGAATGTTCCTTTTCATTATAGCAAACATCGGTTTCCAGGCAGGTCTTGGTTTCTATGATGCTTTTATAAAAGAAATATCAGAACCAGGGAACTACAACAGGGTATCTTCACTTGGTTATGCTGTTGGTTATCTTGGCTCTCTTGCTTCACTGGCTGCCGTAATTGTTTTACAGGATTCACCAAGACTAACGTTCCTGGCCTGTGCCGGGATGTTCTTTGTCTTCTCGCTCCCGATGTTCTTTTTTGTAAAAGAAAAAAAAACAGACAGAACCGGTGAGGCAAATAACCCGAATTTTCTGGTTATCGGGCTCAAAAGAACAGCTGAAACCCTGAAGCATATTAACCAGTACAGAAATTTAAAGTTTTTTTTGCTTTCCTATTTCCTTTATATTGACGGCGTAAATACAATAATATTTTTCTCTGCAAATTACGCCCAGACCACATTGAATTTTGAGATCCCTGAGTTAATAATGTTTTTTGTTATTGTGCAGGTAACTGCGCTGGCCGGTTCATTTCTCTTTGGGTGGATAGCAGATAAAACAGGCACAAAAAGAACCATTTCGTTTATAATTTTATGCTGGTCGGTTTTAACTCTTCTTGTTTTTTTTGCGGATACTAAAACAACATTCCTGATAATTGGTGCATTTGCCGGAATCTTTCTTGGTTCTTCTCAGGCTCTTTCAAGAAGTTTCATGGGAAAACTGACTCCGGATGAAAAGAAAACCGAATTCTTCGGGTTCTACAGCCTTTTCGAAAAAACCTCAACAATACTGGGTCCTTTAACTTTCGGGCTAGTTTCGTGGCTAACAGGTAATCAAAGATATGCAGTAGTATCAATTCTTATATTTTTTATTGCAGGGTATTTTTTATTGGGCAAAGTAACGGAAGAAAATAAAAACCCCGCTTTAAATAGCGGGGTTTGAAATACAAATTCTATTAATTTATCTTATTTTTTAGTTTTACCCAGATATATTGTTGCTCCAAGATATAGCTCGATAAATCCCATGTTTCTGTCTTTGGAAAGATGTGAATTCAGGTCTGTTGCAGCCTTATCAAGCAAATTCATTTTGTTCTCTTCGCGTAAAAAGTCAGATTTTTTCCCGATTAAATTGGCAATTTTATATTTTCCGCCAAAAGTAATACCTGCATATTTGCCGAATCTGAAAGCAGCTCCTAATCCGCCACCGATGCCAAGTCTGACATCACTTTTTACTGTAAAAGATACTTCTTCGCCTGCCGGTATACCTGCAACGCTGGTTGGCAAAGTCTGCCTGTAAGTTCCGGCAATAACTGACATGAGGAACTCAACTCCGAAGAACGGATACCATGCTCTCTTCTTCTTGTCAACCCCTGTAACTGCATATTCAAACCCTGCTCCAAAGTACGGAATTCTTAAAAATATTTCAGAAGTTCCGCCTGATACAGGTGTATAAAGCTGGTTATTTTCCAGCGGATATCCGTTATCAATAAAGTTGGTATTAATATAAGCAAATGCATCATCTTTGTTTTGCAGTTGTGTGTATCCTAATGTTACTGTAGGTCTGTACTGTCCCTGAGGTCCGAGCCCAAATTTGAAATTAAAACCGCCGCCCCACCCGAATTTCATTCCGTAATTCTCAAAAGTAAAGAACTCTCCGATAGTGGCACCTTTGGATTCCTGAAGCGGTATCGCATATGATCCAACTATATCAATAGTAAAAGTCGGTGATTTCCAATTCTTGGATTTTGTCTTTACCTGAGAGTCCAGGGTATTTACAGCCAAGAACGAGAACAAAAGAATCAGAATTGTAAACTTTGTGAATTTCATTTGTTTTTCTCCCCTTAAGTTATTTAAATATACGTGTTGATATTTATATCTCCATAAGTACGAAATTACGAGAAAATTTATAGAAAATCAAATTTAAAGAGCGTTAAAACAGCAAATTAAAAACCCCGAATTCACGGGGTTCTAAAAATTATAAATATGGTAAAATTTCACCATTTTTTCCTTCATTGGCATTCAGGGCATATTCTCGGCACGAATTTATCAGAATTCGAATGTTGCCATGTACAGGCAAAAAAACTTAAACAAAATTATTGTTCCATATATTTATGATCTTAATTGGAGGAGTATACTGCTATTTGAGCCTGAAACTGAAGCGGACTGTAACCCATACTTTTACAGGCTTATTATTCTCTAATGCCGGTAAAAATTTCAGTTTTTTTGCTTTATCCCTGACCTCTTTATGGAATGCATCAGGTCCTGAAACAGAACTGATTTTCAGTACATCTCCCACCGGACCAACCAGAACTTTAACGGTTACATTGCCCTCCAGGCCTGTCTCAACGGCATTTTCAGGGTATTTCACCGAGCTTTTCACCTGCCCAAGGTTTGTGCATACAGGAGCAACCTCAACAACATCCGCCGGATTTACTTTGATACCTTGATCATAATTATTAACATCATATTGCGATACCAGGTGGAAATTTTGAGCAAACAAAAAATTAAAGCAGCATAATAAGCAAATAAAAATAAATTTCATTGCTGCCTGATTGAAAACTTTCATAGCTAAAATCCTTTCTTGTAATTAATATTCTAAGTTAGAACGACCGGAATAACTTAACAATACAAAATTAACCCGTGTAAATTTCGGGACAATTATATATTAGTTACAAGCTGGTTAAAAGAAAAAACCCCGATTTTACGGGGTTTTTTAAGAAAAGATAATGAAGAAATCAGTTATTTTACCAGCATCAGTTTTTTAGTTGCTGACCATGTTGTACTCTCATTTGTGACCGTTAAACGATAGAAGTAAACACCGCTAGGTAAATTAGATGCATTGTAGCTTACCTGGTACTGGCCTGATCTTAAGATTTCGCTTACTATTGTAGTTACTTCTCTTCCTAAAACATCAAATACTGCAAGCTTAGCAAATCCCGTCTGGGCAACATCAAACTTAATATTTGTTGTCGGGTTAAAAGGATTCGGGTAATTCTGCTGCAGACTATACTGCTTCGGAACAATATTGCTGATCGGCTCAATGCCTATTATAGAATAATCTACCGAATCCGGCCTGAAATTCGTCCATCCGTTTGCCCAGGTGCTGTTCTGGTCAAACGCTCCTCTGTAAGTTGTTACAGTAAACCACGGATCGTTTATCCCGGGATATGTAAAATTAGCACCTGATAAAGCAGGTGAACCTGCCGAAGGATAGAAATTTCCAGTTGAATAGCTGCCTGTTGACACATTACCATAAGGATTGCTCAACATTGCAGCAACCGTCGTTGGTAAAATAGTGTTGTTTGCGGTAGTATAAGCAGTTGCATCAAATCCGCAGCCTGTAGGTGTTGGCACAGCACTGAAACCTGTATAGCATCCTGCGAATATGTTTGCTTTTACTCTTGAAGAATCATTTTGAATAGCGCAATGAACTCCAGTTCCATCGTATAGAATGCCTTGAGGCCACCCCATAATTACACTATTATAAAAGCTTGCAAGCGTATTTCTTCTGATATGCGCACCCCTTGTGAAGTTTGGGTTCACAACACTGGTATCGTATTGCTTCGGCCCGATTGAAGTAACATTGGAAATATGAGGCTGTGTTCTTGGGCTATTGTAATTTGGACCATTGTTATTATCTGACTCCATACATGTTGAGCCGCTGATATCTGCAACTGAGGGTTTTCTGACCGCCAAAACGAATTGAATTTTGCCTCTGAAGCCAAAATCAGTATCCAATTCATCGTCAACAGGAATGTAAGAAACCAAATATTTGCAATTCACTGTTCCTCCAAACCATTCAAATGAATCATCGCCGTTCCAGCTTACCTGGATATATTCAATAACAGTACCGGAACCAACTCCGCCCATTGTTAAACCGTTGATTTCATTGTTTGGAGAGAGTGCAATACCTGAATATTCAATCCTGCAGTATCTCATTACGCCGGAGTTATCTGCATCATTTTGTCCTCCGAAATAAACAGCGGGAGTAATACCTTCTATTACGGCTGTATCAGCGCCCGATGCCGTGTTTATTCTAGCCTTGCCAAGTAAAATGATCCCGCCCCAGTCTCCGGCGCTTTTGTTTCCGATATTCTGGGAGCTTGTAAATATGACCGGCGCTCCTGCTGAACCGTTAGCATGTATCAAACCGCCCCTTTCAACAACTATTGCTGCTTTTGATGGCTTATCTCCAAAAAGCACCGTACCAGCGGGAATCACTAGGTCGCCTCCCGGCTTAACAAAAATTGTTCCCAGCATCAGGTATCTTTTTGTGTTTTGAAGCGTGACTGTTGTAGTAATGTTTCCCTGTAAAGTATCTGTCCATGCGGCTGAAAATACCGAAGACCACATTAACAGTACTGCCGTAATTGCAAGCAGAAATTGTTTATACATTGTTCTTCCTTTCATGATTTGTATTAATGATTTTAGAATGATTAGTTAACAAATTTAATGCAATAGTGTTAGACCATTGATAAGGAAATGTTAATGTATTATGAGATTGTTGTTGCCGGAAAATAAAAATCCCGCATTATGAGCGGGATTTTGAATTTACATTTAACTAAATCTTAATATTTGAATGAAAGACTGAGAGCAAAAGCAGTTCCGGCATCAATTTTTTTGAACATTTCATCTTTTCCGTTAACTTTTTGTGTGAACAGAAAATCCTGAGAAAGCAGGTCTTTAATGCTTAACTTAATTTCAAAATTCTTAAATAACCTCTGTATGACAGAAAGATCCAAAACATCCCTTCCGTTTTCTTCTATATCAGAAAGACCATCCAGCCCGACTTCCGAGATCCTTTTCCCGAAGCGGTTATAGGACAAATTTACGCTTGTTCCTATATTCGGATTATCGTAGTACAGGCCTGTGTTTATTGTGAATGGAGACTGGCCCTGCATTCTTCTTTCAAGGTTTGTTGCACTGGTGCCCAGCCCGGTAAGATCAACTGTAGAATTTATTAATGAAACATTTGCGTTCAATGAAAAATCACTGAATACTTTTCCTATAAATGACAGGTTCTTTCTGAGCTCGAGTTCAACCCCGTAATTAGTTGCTCCGCTCTTTGCATTCTGAAATGTTTTGACCCTGTTATCTCCGCCTGAATTAGGTATAAATACTTCTTCGATTGGTGAATCAAATTTCTTATAGAAGAGGCTTAAGGAAAGTATTTCTCCTGCCTGGGGGAAATACTCAAATCTCAGGTCGTAATTTCTTATGAGATTACTTTCGATCTCCGGGTTACCGATCGTAAATGTTTGTTCGGCAAAATCATAAAAACTAAACGGCGCAATTTCCCTGAATTCAGGCCGGGAAACAGACTGATAATAGCCTGCCCTGAGGTTTACCTGTTCATTCAGTGAATAAGTGAGGTTTAACGAAGGTAAAACATTATTCTTGTTGATATTCCTGTTTATAGGCTCCCCTATCTGGTCAATTGAATTAAGCCGGTTGTTATCAGATTCAAGTCTGGCTCCAATCACCGTTCTTATCCTTCCAATCGGGATATCAAACATTAAGTAACCTGCAGAAAGTTCTTCGCTTGCAGTATATGTATCAGAGGGTCTTGTTATCTCGTAGTATAGTATCAGGTTCGTATCGATATTCTCCTGCCTGAATAAAGAGTCGGGTGACTGATATATCAACAAGAAATTGTTCGCATCAACAATTTTGGGACCAAAGAGCCTTGCCGAAAAATCCCTAGTGCTTTTATTATAAAATACACCGAATTTCGATTTCGCCTCAATTTTCTTGCCTGGCTTGAATGCAAATTCGAAATTTGATTCTAATGAGCGGTTAAAATCTTTCAAATTGGAATAAAATCTGCCCCCGCCAACCGAGTTTGGTTCGCCCGTACTAAGCGATGCAAAATACCTCCCTGTGGTTCCTTGATCTCTCTGGTACCTTAAAGTCTTATAATCGGGTTCATCTCTATCGGATTCAGAATATGCACCACGCCATGTTATTCTTAATTTTCCAAGATTGCTGATATAGTGTTCACCGGAGAGCTGTGAAGAAAGCATATCCCTTTCAACAAACTTTGTAGAATACAGCAATCTATCCTGGGTTTGAGGACTATAATAGCCCTCATTGAAATCAGTTTCATCTTCAGAGTTAAATACATAAGTATTTTTGAAGCTGAATTTGTTATTTTCCCCTGCCCTGAAGCTTAAATTAAGCAAGCCGCCATGTAATACTGCATATTCTGACTGAGAACCGGAATATTTAGATTCTAAGAGGTCATCAGCCGAATAGCTTTGTCTATCGATCTGTTTTGAATTAAAGTTATTAGTGTAAGTGTAAGCAGCAAAGAATCCAAGGCTGTTTGATCTGCCAAGCAAATAATTATTTCCGAGAGATAACTGGAACCCTCCGTTAACAGGGGCAGTTGAATTCTCCATTTTCCAGTTATTCGTAAAAGACCTGCTGAAGCTCTTTAGCTCCTGAACATTGTAATTTGATGACAGGACTGTCTGGTCAGGGATAATTTCCGGAAGCTGCCTTGAACCATCATCTCTGCCTGAATTGAAAAAAAGAATTTTTGTTTCACCGGCATTATATGTCAAAAAATTATCTCCGGTTGTTATGTTATTATACGAAGTTGACATATTGAGGCTAAAGGAAAACTGTTCGGGAAAATCCTTTGTAGTAACCTGTACCAAACCCCCTGAGAAATTACCTATAAGATCAGGGGTATAAGATTTTGAAATAACAATATTATCAAGAAGGTTCGAGGGAAAAAGATCAAAAGAAAATGCTTTCTTATCCGGGTCAGTGCTTGGCATAACAACTCCGTTCAGTGTTGTGGCGCTGTATCTTTCATTTGTTCCTCTTACAAATACGAATTTATTATCTACTATCGATACGCCCACTATTCTTTTCAGAACATCAGAGCTTGTTGCATCGGAAGTTCTTTTTATCTGCTGGCTTGAAATTCCATCACGGATATTATCCGCATTTTTCTGCAGCAGCAGCATTGAAGCTTCATTGTTTTGTATTCTTGTAGCCTCGATAGTTACAGTGTCAGTCGTTGCTCCTTCCGGCTGTAAAACTACATCTGCAGTTACTACTTCGCCGGGTTTCACCTTCACGCTCATTGACTGAGACACATAACCCACGTAAGATGCTTTTATGGTATGTTCACCGGCCTTTACGTTCTCCAGCACATATCTTCCGTCCATATCGGATGCAGCTCCCTTTGTTACATTTTCAATCTTCACAACTGCGTCAGGAAGTGTGCTTCCGCTTGAACCGTCATAGATCTTGCCTACTATTTTACCGTCCTGAGAATAAACATTTACAGCAAAGGAGAATAATAAAAAAATTATTAGTAATATGCTCTTCATTTTAATCAGTTTAATTTTAATTTTTTCATCTATGTATATACAAAGATCATCAAATAAAATTAACAACGTGTG
Organism: Ignavibacteria bacterium; assembly: GCA_025451455.1. Taxonomy (GTDB): domain Bacteria; phylum Bacteroidota; class Ignavibacteria; order Tepidaquicellales; family OLB5; genus OLB5. The sequence goes on along the minus strand of JANWKI010000047.1, from coordinate 9,169 downwards.
AACGTATTATTTGGACAATATTAAGGGTAATTCCCGAAAATGGGCAAAAAACAGAATGTCTTAATGCGGTTTTAACAAATACTTCCGGAATCTAACATCATGTTCCTGGATTTCTTAACAATTGAAAAGGCGGTCTGTGACCGCCTCTATGCCTTGGAAACAGTAACTTAATGAATTTTCTATTATATCATACTTCCTTGCTCAGGTCAGAATCTTTATACTTTCCATCCCTAAAAAAGATCAGAATCTTTTTGAAGTCATCTTTTTTAAAATACCCCGGAATGTTCTTCATAGTTGATGAATCATATGTAAATTTTATGACACTGCCGTCCGGTTCAAGAAAAATTGTTGTTGGATAACCGGTCGCTTCGAAATACTCAGCCAGTTCAGCGCCTGTGTATTTTTTTCCTTTATAACTGATTAATCCCAGGCTCTCGGCATCAAGTTTCACAAATACGAAGCTCTTTTTTACGATCTTCTTTATTTCAGAATTACCGTAAACATCTTTATCCATTTTTTTACACCATCCGCACCAGTCAGTATATATATCAACTATCACTCTTTTGTTATCAGTTTTTGCCTTTGCCAGGGCTTCTTCAAAACTCAATTGTGAATATACAATATTATTTAAGCCTGCAAGTGCTGCCAGGAACAGAAAATATGAAAGTTTTAAATTATTTTTCATTTAACTTCTATTATAGTGTTCGAAATTAAAAACCTGAACTTCTAACCATTAGTTCCGGTGGAGTCAGTTTAAATTCATGAAATTAATTATTTTACTGTAAACCTCATCAACACTTAGATCCTGCATGCATTTATGCTGATTCGGGCAATCTGCTATCTCGGTCAGGTTACATCCCAGACACGAGAGCGATTCATTTTTAATCACAATTGAGTTAGTGCTCAAGGGTCCCTGTAAATGCGAATTTGTCGGTCCGAATATTACTGACGTGCTGACCCCCAGGCACCATGCAATATGCATCGGCCCGGTATCGTTGGTGATAAGCAATCTGCATTTTTCAAGGAGCGCTCCTGTATACTTAAGGTTTACTTCTGGAATAATGATTGCATTTTCTCCGACGGCATTTTTGATCTTTAATGCATCTTCTTTTTCATTTTGATAACCCCAGAACATTAATATCTTATATTCGCTGCTGAGTCTTTTTGCAAGTTCTGTGAACTTTTCAAGGGGCCATATTTTTGTAGGCCATGTGCCGCTTGGATTTATCCCGATCACATTATCAGATAAACCGTGCTGAACAAAAAACCTGTCAGCAAATTCCCTGTGAACTGAATTTAAATAGAACTTTGGCTTGCTTGTAATAATCTCAAGTCCAAGTGTCCTCAAACTATCAAGGTTAAACTCAATATTATGCACTTCGCTGCTTCTGGGTTTTATCTTAATATTGTAAGCAAATCTTCTCCAGCCGAACTTGTAGCCAACTTTATACTTTGCTTCGCTGTTCAGCACCAAAATAGCGGTCCTTGGATTGCCGAAGAGATCTATGATCAGATCATAATCCTGGTTGTGAACATTCCTGATAAGACAGTATGAACTATCCCCTTTCTTAATATCATATGTTAATACCCTGGTCAGAAAGGGATTATCAACAAGCACTTCTCTGCAGAAATCCTGAGTCAAAAAATTTATAACTGCATCAGGAAAGTTATGCCTTAAGTTCTCGATAACCGGAGTTGCAAGCAGCACATCTCCGATAGCCATTGGCTTGATCACCAGTATTTTATGTACCTTATTTTTGTCGAAATTCACTTTTTTCAGACGTGCTCTAAAATTATAAAATTGTTCTCCCTGGGTACAGATTCGTTCTTCATTGCATAGAGTTCCTTATCTTTGAACTCGCAAATATCATACAATCTGCATTCACCGCAAATGGGGCTGGCGGACCTGCAAACTTTCCTGCCAAACCTGATAAGAAGAGTGTGCAATAAAAATCTTTTCCCTTCGGGTATCTTATCCTTTAGTGCTGCAAAAGTTTTATCGGGTGTTTTTGTGCAGGCAATTCCAAGCCTGTTAGCCAGCCTGTGAACATGAGTATCAACAGGAAAAACATCTCTCCCAAGCCCAAATGCCAGAACACATGAAATGGTTTTCACGCCAACTCCGCCATATTGCAGTAAATCATCATAGATATCATCACTTGTCATCTTTTTGATATAATTAAGGCTCAATTCACCCCGGGTTTTTTTCAGTTTCTTCAGCATGGACTGAATGCTTCCGGACTTCTGATTTGTAAGGCCGCAAACCCGTATAGCTCTTTTGATCTTAGCCGGAGCGGAATTCATTACATCATTCCAGTCTTTGAAATCTTTCTTCAGATTTTCAAACGCCCTGTAACTTGTCTTATCAGTTGTATTCTGAGAAAGCATCGTTGCTATTAACACATCCAAAGGATCTGACCTGCTTGGTTGGGGGTCAGGCCCCGGGAATTCCTTTTTAAGCAGGGATATGATCTGGTTTATTTTATTCACGACAGAAATTCTTTCAATATAAAAGAAAATTATTAATAGTTACACGGCTATAATTGCCCATTAGAACAATAATTAATCAGAGAAATATATCAAAGTTTATTCTACAGGAAAACAAACTTAAATAACACTGTTAAAACAAGAAGTATGCCGCTATTTCCGGAATTGGACTAGGTCAACAAAAAACCTGACGGGATTTAAAAAAGCCTGTCAGGTTTGGAAATGCCAAATTTGTATTGAGCATTGTTATTTTATCAATCCACCATATGATGATTTCAAAAGTAATTCATTACTTTATCAACAACATCTTTCTGGTTTCTCTGAAATCACCGGCTTCTAATGTGTAAAAATATAAACCGCTGCTTAAACTTGAAGCATCAAAATCAACATTATATTTCCCGGCGCTGAAATCACCGTTTGCAAGAACTTCAGATTCCCTGCCAAGAATATCAAACACCCTCAGCGTAACATGAGATGAAACCGGAAGCCCGAATGTAATATTTGTCACGGGGTTGAACGGGTTCGGATAATTCTGTGAAAGAGAAAAAGAACCCGGCACTTCAGAATTTGTATTATTTATGCCCGTCGGGATAACAGAACCCTTGCCGACATTGAGCACTTCCTTATTGTTGTCATTCTGTATGAATGCAACTGTTATTATTGATGAATCATTCCAAACCGGATCGCGCTTATAGGTAAATGTATAAATATGATTTCCTGAAATCCCGGGAAATGTTGTACCTGCAGTATTTGGAAATGCCCTTCTGAAAACGTGTTCAAACTGTGTTTCGCCGTTGTTGCCCGGTGGTACAGGGTTAATCACCCATTTTTCAATTGCCATTATCCTCAGCTTGTAATTACCGGCAGGGAGGCTTGAAGGAAGGTTCACGGTAACTGTTGCCCTGATGGAGTCACCTGCAATTCTCTGGTCAACAACTGTTATAGTAAGCGGCGCCTGAATGGCAAGCCTGCCGAAGTATGCATTGTTGAGGTTTGCAAGTGAAAATGGCCACACATCATTGATTATTCCGTCTACATTCAGCCATGGCATTGCATTCATTCCGTAATATGCAGCATACCTTTCGGAGTTCTGTGAAGGATTGTGAAGGTACATTGCATCAGTACCCGGAAAACTTGCGTGATACATGATCGCAATAATAGAATCACCTTTGGAATCAATATATGCTTTTAATGCCGGGTTGTTTGCAGCGCAGGGTCCGCAGGAAGCATTGGTTGCTTCTTCAAACAACACCTTCCTGACAAACTGAGCTTTTGCAGAATTAAAGGAAAGCACTAGCGCTAAAATTGAAAATATAATGTAAGTTCTTTTCATATTATTAATAATATTTGAAAATATTTTGATGATGATTATTATATACAGAACAAGGGGTATTAAACCCCTTGTTCTGTAAAAGCTGATTCTAAAAAATGTTTCTAAGTTATTACTTCACTAAGATCATTTTTCTTGTATCGGCAAATTCATTTGTTTTTAAGGTATAGAAATAAATTCCGCTTGAAAGATTTGCTGCATCAAAGTAAATGTTATAGCTTCCGGCTCTTTGATTTCCGTCAACAAGTGTCCTGACTTCGCTGCCCAGCATATCATAAACCTTTAAAGTTACATTGCTTTCTTTCGGCAAAGTAAATTTAATGTTGGTTGTTGGGTTGAACGGATTAGGATAGTTCTGGCTGAGTGAAAAACTTGCCGGTGTATTGTTGATATACGGCTCTATTCCAACTAACATTCCCGGACGTCCTGAATTAAGAACCATCTTGTCAACATCGTTCTGTATGAAAGCCATAGTATAAATTGAAGAGTCATTCCACGGAGCAACTACTTTATACCTGAACTCAAAATTATAAGTTCCAGGTGCTGTTGAAATAGGTGTGCCTGCAACACTTGGCAGTGATTTTCTGAAAACGTTTCCGAAAATTGTCTCGCCGTTTGTTCCAGGAGGTGTAGTGTATACAACCCATCTTTCAACAACCATCGTTCTCATGATGTATGTTCCGGCCGGTAAAGTTGACAAATTAGTAACTGTAACATTACATTTTATAGAATCACCGGCAATTCTTGTATCTACAACCTGTACTGATGATGCCGCACCGCTTCCGGTATAATAATCATAAAATGCGCTCAAACTTGTCCAGTTAAACGGACTTCCAATGTATATCTGTGTCCCCTGCAGGATTCCTTCCGGAACAGCGTTTACACCATAATAATATCTTCTGTCATATGATTCCGAAGGATTAAGAAGATACATCGGGTCATTGCCCGGTGAAGGCCAGCCAACATGATATGATACTGCAGTCAATGCATTCCAGTGTGACTGTATCCATACCTTTAAAGCAGGATTATTTGATGCACATGGACCGCATGTTGAACTTGTCCAGTTTTCAAAATGAGCTAATCTTTGCGCCTGTGAGTATAATGAACCAACAAGAGTAATGAGCGCAATTACAATAAGTAAATGCTTTTTCATTTTTTGTTTCCTCTCTCTTTTATTTAAGAATTAAAATTTTTTTAATTTTTTCCGGATTTTGTATTGCTAAAACTAATTTATTTTCATTAAAATTTCAAGTCTAATAAAAGAATGACATTTGTCCCATAGTACTGATTTCAGGCAAAAATTAAGGTTTTTGATAAACAGGCGGTGATTTGAAACTGCTATTTGACAAGTACCATCCTGTTAATTTCCGTATATCCTCCGGAATTCAGGACGCAAAAATATATCCCGCTCGGGTAATCCAAGGCATTCCATGTATATTCATAACTTCCTGCCCGCAACTCCCCATTTAATAGTGTTGCTACTACTCTTCCAGTGCAGTCATAAACTGCCAGTTTCACAATTGAAATTACACGATCTATGTTTAATGCTATATCAAACTTTATCTTCGTTTCAGGATTAAAAGGATTTGGATAATTCTGATAGAGCATAAAATTCCGGGGCTCTTCTGTTGAAACAGGAATAATGCCGATTGGCTCGGAATATTTTATAGTAGCAATGTCATAATCGCTTGTACTGTCAAAACTTATACCGGTAACAAATATATTATGATTATTATCAACTGCAACTGTATAAACAAAATCCTCAGATCTTTCCTGCCTGCTGTATTCTTCAAGCCAGAACAGGTCGCCTGTAGGACCGTATTTCAAAAGAGCATATGCAAGGTGAATATCGTGTTTATCGGTAGTTCCTCCTACAAATACGTTCCCTGAATTATCAACAGCAACTGAAGTTCCGTAATCCATTCCTCTTCCGGTGCCGTTATACCTTCTTTGCCAGAGCAACAGCCCGGTCGGATCAATCTTTAAAGTAAGAATATCTTCCGAGCCAAGTGTATCTGCATTTCTTGAGCTTCCTGTAACATAGATATTATTTGCAGCATCCGCAGCAATTGAGTAAGGTATATCCTGGTTATTTCCGGTACCGTTGTAAAAATACTGCATGATAAGCACCGAATTTGTATCAAACCGGTAAGTGCCGTAATCAAGCCCGCCGGCTGAATTATAGACAGAAGCCGATACCACAAGTTTGTTATCATTGCTTAAAAGCATTTGGACAGGAATATCACCGCCTGATGCAGTGCCGCTGAAAGTGTTCTGCCAGAGAAGATCTAATGCCTGGTTATATTTTAACATCAATATATCATTTGATCCGCTTATAGCGTTTGTGGAAGCGAGAATATATATATTGCCGCCTGGATCAGAACAAAATGATACAGGTATTTCGCTGCTTGAATTTGTTATATTGAACCGTGCCGTATCCAGCAAAGCTCCGGCAGGTGAATATTTTAATAAAACTAATGTATGCGAGCCGTTTGCTCTTCTGATATACCCGCAGGAATAAACATTCGAATTATTATCGGTAAGTACAGCCTGTCCCATTCCCTGATTGTATGCCGGAGGTAAAAAAACCCTGTGCCATAAAATAGCTCCTCCGGAAGAATATTTTATCGTAATGATCTTAAGTACATCACTTGTATCCGAGGTAAAGCCTGTAATATAAAAATTTCCCAATGCATCCAGGTAAGAGCTGTTTGCCTGGTCAACGGAATTTGAAAAACCATTGAAAACATTTGTCCATAATACTGCACCCGTGGGGCTGTATTTAAGCGCCAGTATATCTGTTGATGTACCCGCGGAAGCTGTTGTGCCCGAAAGAAATATATTTGAACCGGCATCCAGTTTTATGGAACAAGCTATATCGAACCTGTTATCGGAACCGTTAAAACGGTTGACCCATTCACGGCTTACCTGCGAAAATAAATACGGGGAAAGCAGGATCCAGAAAACCGAAGAAATCAGGATTAATTTTAAATTTGTTCTTAAATATAAAAACATCCGGTTAACATAGATAAAGCGATTTCATATAAAAATGACATTAATTAGTACATTAAGTTAATGGAATGAATTGTTTTGAAGTGAAATTGTAAGCCAATGACACCCATCTAAACAGCAGTATTCGGCTCATCGTGCAGGGTATTTAAGGCAACCCTGAATGACGATATAAATACAAAATACTCACCAAAACAGTTAGGAATACTTAGTTTTTTGATGTGTTTATTTTCGAAGCGATTGTTTATCTTACTCCGATTTTTAAAGGGAATATTATATGAGAAATGTTTTGGGGCTGTTTATTTTGCCGTTGTTTTGCACCTTATGTGTTGCACAGCAATCTTATAATGATAATTACTCAAATAGCCAGGTTTTTACCCGGGGATTGATTGGAAATCACTCTATTGGCACAAACAATTCTGAGAAGGAAATGTATTGCGGAACAAATCTCAGACCGCAAAGCGTTCAAAGTGAGATGGTATCGTTTACTCCGGAGCCAGGCCAGTATTTAAGGATACTTATTTTATATGTAAGATTTCCTGACGACAATCTCGCCGGCGATCAAATGAACGGGGCAGCAGTTTGGTGGAACCCGGCATGGGATAAACCAAAGAACCCTTATACAGCTGATAATAAATTTATAGACCAAACTGAACGGGATACTTCCCTTCCATTTATGACAAAATACAGGGAGTACACTATTTCAGATTACTTTTCCGAAATGTCGATGGGGAAATTTGATGTTATAGGTGATGAATATTCCATTACTTTACCTTTAACATCTGACCAGTACCGCGCTTTAGGATATAGCTGCGCACAGATCAATTCCCAGGCAATTAAGATGGCAGATTCAATTTACAATATTGATTTTTCACTATACAATAACTGGACTTCAGATGGTACCGGCTGGCAGTGGGAACCCGGCGGCGGAGATCATGCCGTTGACATGATCGTTATGGATTACAGGCGTGTGCCCGGCTACCCCGAAAATCTGTGGTTCATTAATGTCGGTATTCCTGCTTCAGGGATTTCAGATCTTGGATTAATAGAGAATTTTTACCTCGACGGAACTTTGCTCTACTCACAAGCCGGAGTAACCTGCCTTAACCTGATGAAAAACTTTTCGAGGATGAGTATGATCCTGCTGCATGAAATGTGCCACCGGTATTTTTTTGGCCATAACGAATTAGGATTAATGACGGGAGCTGAGCATTCCAGCTTTGCGTTCAGTCCCCGTGAACGGATCGATATAGGTTATGTCACACCGCAAACACTGAATTATCCTTTTCCTTCCGGCTCTGCGGTGTATACCCTTGGAGATTTTACAGCAACCGGCGATATGCTCCTTTTCAGGCTGCGAAATCAGGAGGAAGATTTTATTATAACCAACCAGCAGAAAGCATCTAAGTATGACGGTATTTCAAGAGGCAGCAAGCAGTGCTGGGATATAAACCGAGTACAGCAGGATCCTTACTGCCCTTATGGAAAGGGATTATTTATATTTCATGAAATGCCCGCTGCAGAATGCAATTTTTATAAACCAATCATTATCGAGCAGGCTGACGGCAATTATAACTGGTATATCGATAGGTACGTGCCTTATTTCATACCGGAGTACAATTTTGTAATCCCGCTCTTTGAAAGAACTGCCGGGAATCCCAATGGCAAGGGTGAATATCACCAGCCCCTTGATACAGTTTGGGGGTCACAGCAGGAAGTAAATGATAATCCCTGCTCCGATAATCCTAATGATTATTTTGTTGCTTATGACTGGCTTGGTGACGGGCTTGATGCGTACAATATCGGCTATGATGAACAGTTTACACCATATAGTAATCCGCGTTCGGATGCCTGTGATGAAAGCTATACCGGATTATCAGTTAAGCTATTGAGCAAAGATTCTACTTCGGGGAGCATTACAATTAAAGTGTACTTTAGGGATAATCTTGCTCTTCAGGAGCTGCCCCCATCAAAACCAAAGAATCTGAAAGCTGTCAAATCTGTTATTTCTCCTGTAACAGGGGAATTCCACCCGAAGCTGAGCTGGGATCTGAACTCAGAGCCTGATTTCAACGGCTCTTCATCGGCTCCCGGGCTTTATAACATTTACCGCGGTATTTCTTTGGTTTGCAGCCCTGATCTCGAACCATCATACGAATTCCTGCAATCGGTTCCGGCAGGTACGCATGAATTTACCGATCAGTCAATATCATTATTCCCATATGGAGGCGGTCCTGTCGGCTGTGCGGGGCTGTTCAGAAGTCTTTCCTATAAAGTAGAGGCGGTAGATAATACAAATCTGGTTTCTTTAAGATCAGACAGGGCTATGATAAACGGGTATAT
>JANWKI010000046.1 GCA_025451455.1 Ignavibacteria bacterium | reverse complement strand
GCCAATTGCTGCTGTCTTTAAAAAATTCCGTCTGTTCAGGTTTTTCACATAAACCTCTTACACTAACTTACGATAATCAACATATCTTAAAGTTCATTTTATCGTGATTATCACCAATAATTAACCAAGAGCATTCATTTAATTATTCACAAAAATCAATACATCTGATTATTAATTGGGAATAAGAAAATTATATATAAAGCAGTATTTCCCTGCTTTAGAGAGACCATTTGAAGAAGTTGCCTATTTAGGATGTAAGATGACTTGCATGTAAACTACCTAAATAACTTAATAAATAAAATGCAATTCCTGTTACATCAGCCAAAATTAACTGAAAAATGCAACAAGAAAATTCGAAATACGATGTTTAATAATGATTATTTATTTTCCTTTATGGTTGGAAAGGTAGTTTTTTCCCATCATGTTATAGGTATCATTAAATCATGATTTTAAATATATTTGCACTTAATTCATCCAAATAAATACCTAAAAGGAGCAGAACCAAAATGACAGAAACTCTAAACAACGAAGTTGAACTGAAGATAAAAGAAGTAATGGAAGGCAATAACGCCATTATGCTTGCTACGACCGGAACTGATTATTCGCCATGGATACTCGGTGCTTATTATGCAAGTGACGGGCTTGATATTTACCTGCTTGTTGAAAAAGGAGGAAAAAGTTTTGCGAATATCCTGGCAAATAAAAATGCCGCATATTCAATTTCGCAAAACGATGCTATGAAAGATTTCATCCAGGGAAAAGCCATCATAAAGATCCTTCCTGATGAAGAGGAACCCCGTGTGAGAGAAATGTTAGTGAACAAAATGCCGTGGTATCAAACATTTGTGCCAATGGTGCCTCTTAAAATAGAGTCTTCGAAGATATTTGCTACCTCACTTCAAAAGGGCTGGTTCCCCGCAAAAGTTCTTGAATCACAGAATTAAACGAAAACTCATAACTTTATGAGATTGCTTCGCCTTTATGAAGAAGTTAGGCGATAAGTTTCCAAGTAAAGTGGCATTTGAAATTGCCACAATAAATTGATAAATACTGTCAAAATCGTTAAAATTTGTAGATTTCATTAGAAATTATTAATAATTAATTTTGAAATCTATGAATGATAAGATTATGGCTCCGAATTATTGCTAAGAAAGAACCTCAGGAATATTTCTTACCAGTCAATTGCCCAGATCATTCCCCGGGCAATGATGTTCTTATTTATTATGTATATTGCCCGGATACTCGGCGGGGTAGAGTACGGCAAATATGAATTCGCAGTATCTCTCGGCTATATAGTTGGGATGTTCTTCGAGCTTGGAGGCAATATGATCCTTACAAAACATGTTGCCCGGAATTTTTACTCAAGCATTTATTATGCCCTAAAAATACGCCTCTACAGTATCGTAATTACGCTGTTTGTCTTTTACCTGGTCCTTTTTACTTTCGGCCTTTATAATGAAATTCATCTGTATATTGTCTATGCAAGCATAGGGCTCGCATTCAGCTCAATGATGAACCTTTATTTTGCGTTTTTCCGGGGTGCAGGAAAAATGAAATATGAAGCGATCGTATTAATTATCCAGAAAGCACTATTTATTATAATTGCTGGGGCACTGGTATATTGGAATAAAACCGGTGTAAATGTACTTTTGGCATTTATGCTTAGCATGATCATTGGTTTTCTCCTGATACTCCGTTATTTCAAAAAAGAAGAAACTCATTATATTGAAAAAGATAATAAACTGGAAATTGAATTCAGGGATTACATAAGGGATGTATTTTCACTTGCCCTGGTGGAAATTATCAGCAGCCTATATTTCAGGCTGAACCAGGTTTTTTTGGAACATTTCAGGGGATTTGAAGAAGTAAGCGTTTACAGCGTTGCGTATCGTATCATTGAAGTTTTCACTAACTTCCCCTCAATACTATTAATAGCGCTCTTCCCTGCTTTTGTTAAGCTTGCAGCTGATAATCTGAAAGAGTTCAGGCTTCAGTTTAATAAGATACTTCTGCTGCTTTTCTTATTTGGAATTCTCTCGGGGTTATTTTGCTGGTTCAGCGGCAAGTTTATTTTCTCATTTGTTGGCAATGATTATGACAGGTCATATTTAATATTGCGGTATCTGACTTTTCCCCTGGTTTTCCTCTTCCCTAATTTCCTAATAACACAGGGATTAATAGCACTGAACAAAAATATGGTGTTTGCAAAAATTCTTATTGCTGCTCTCATACTTAATGTAATAATATCAATCATATTGATCCCGCAAATGGGAGCAGCCGGTTCAGCAATTTCAATCGGTATTTGTGAATTTGTGATTTTTGTCTCGGGTTACCATTATATCAGAAAGTTTTCTGCTGATGGAAATTAAAAAACAGAAAATACCATTTGTTCTTAAGCTGAAGCGGCTTAAAAACTCCGGGGCAGTTGATGCGTTGAATGGTTTTATTTCTAAAATAAAGCCATCAAAAAAATATACCGGAGTACCTAAAAGAATACTTCTTTTCAGAAATGACAGGATAGGTGACGCTGTAGTAACGCTTCCGGTTATAAGAGACATAAAGACTAATTATCCGGATTTGATAATTGATGTTATTGTTTCCCCCGGCAACAAATTCGTTTTCGATGGCTTTGAGTATGCTGATAATTTGATTGAGATTGAACTTTCTGATAATAACTCAGGCGGTATATTTAAGTTTCCTTTTATCGGAGGATTCTTACTGTTTATGAAATTCCTTTTATTTCCTTTAATATTTTCACATGATTTCAGAACAGAACTCCTCAATCTGAAAAAAAACAATTATGATGCCGCAGTTGACCTGGTTGGATTAAAAAGGAATTCACTTGTTGCACGATATCTATCTGGATTTACTATTGGTCCCGGCCGACTTGCAGCTTTTCTGTTTTACGATTATTATTCTTCATCAAACTGGGTTTCGGCAGGAGACGATGATTTTATGACACGGAAGATAGAATACACAATAACTGATGCTTTAGGGTTCAAACTGCCAAAAAGAGATACTGGGCTGCCGCTTGTACATGCGGAAACAAAAGATGTGAGTTCACCAGGAAATACGTTTGAAATTATTTTTCATCTGGGGACAAGCAAACTTAGGAAACTCTCACCAGAAAAAGAAAAAGAGCTCATAGAATCGTTATCAAATCACAAAATCCTGATTACAGATTCATTTGAAACAGATGGGTTAAAAAAACTAATGGAATTCTTTAAGGGTAAAGAAAACATTACTTACAAAATTTATCCCGCATTGAAAGATATGGTTAAGGACTGCCGTAGTTCGGGGATACTTGTATGTTATGATGGCGGCCAGTCTCATTATCTTGCTCAGTACATACGAACAGTTGCAATATTCGGCCCCGGTTCAGCAGCCTTATGGAAGCCCTATGAATTTAAAGATTATGACACTCTGGAAACAGATGAAAGCGGTACTAAAGCAATAGTATCTTCCGGTAAATTCCGCCATATTGCTCTCTTCCGTTCAATGTGGTGTAATCCATGTTTTGATACCGGCTGTAAAGATAAGCCCTGTTTGAATGAGCTTGGTATCAAATTTATTTCTGAAGTTATTAAAAAATATTGCTTTTAATATGATACATAAAGCAAACGCATACAGGATATTTCAGGCGTTTTGGGTTTACTTTCTGGTGCTCAACATTGCGGAACTGAACCTGAATATCCCGTTCTTGCATGTTTCCGTAATCCTGTTCATAAAGTATACTCCGTTTGTTATCGCCGCCTTTGTTTTAATACCTTTCAGGGAATTCACAGGGATTTTCAAAGACAGGGTGTTCCTATTCAAAATAATTCCGCTATTCGTCCTGATAGTCATAGCTTTTATTTCATCAAATTACGCTCAATTCCCAGAGACTGCATTCTCTACTTCACGAAGAATGGCTTTCTATACTTGTATCCTGATTATTTGTGTATCAGCTTCTAGGTACTTCGAGGAAGCACCTGATTTTTTTATCAGGACTTTCATCTATTCCAATGTTCTGGTCATTCTTGGATCATTTCTTGATTTTTATGTTCCTCAATTCCATGTATTGCTGGTTGATAGCTTCGGGAGGCCAGAAACATATCATTCAACAATGTCAATCGGGTCGGAAAAAATAATGCGGCCAATGGGTTTCCTGACGGATTCCAATTTAACCGCATTTTCAATTGCTATTTCACTGGGTCTGCTTCTTGTTAATTACAAAAACTTCGGAAGGATATTCAGGTATTCTTTTTTTGCCTTGGGATCATACATCTTCGGAATGCTTGTTTCGAGAGCATCATTACTGGTTTGCATTTTAACTGTAATCGTATTCTTTTCCTTTAAGATTGTTGAAAAGAAGGAAATTTACATATTTACTGTATTATTTGTGTTCTTTCAGTTAATTACGCCCCAAACTTACGTCAGGATAGCTTCTTTTTTTGATAAGAGTAGATTTAAAAGCGAAGTATCTTACGGCAGGCTTACAATTTGGGAGGCTTCCTTTGGGCTATTTAAGGAAAACATGGTAATTGGCGCGGGACCGGGTAATTTCTTTGAAGTCAGCCAGCAGCGGATAAGGGATGTATTGTTATCACAAAACCCGAATATTAACCTGGATAACCCTTTTCTGAAAAGTTATCACAAAATCGATAGAGTAAACCCGCACAATATCTTTCTCGTTATGCTCTCAGAAACCGGGCTTATGGGGTTTTCTGTGTTTCTTGCCCTGATCGGTTTGCTCATTTACATTTATATTAAAGAAAGAAAATATATTTCATTGTTGTTCCTCCTTAATATCATTTTTGTTTCATCACTTTCAAATTTTGCACCGCATTATAAGTTTTACCTGATCATTTGTATTGTTTACTTTATAGCCTCAAATAAAGATATGAAAATTAGCAGCGTTAGTTCCGAAGCAAATCAATAATTGCGGTACTTTTAGTAATTTGAGTATCTTTTATGTACATTTATACTGATAACATAATATGACATGACTAATGACATTTCTCCTGATTTTACAAAATATTATGTTTGTATTCGTTTAACATTGAATACTATTGATATGTATCCCAAAACTTAAAAAATTGTTCTATAACGTAAATAAAATATTAATTTTCAAGCTATGCTGTTTCGGGGACTCGGTTTTCATAACTCCCGCAGTAAGTTCTTTGAAATATAATTTTCCGGACTCAGAAATTACCTTTGCCCATGCTGACTGGATAAGCCCCATGATCAGCTTTATTCCTGATATTGAGCGCGGAATATTATTTGAAAATGTTTACGACAAGAACATTTTCAGGAAGATAAGCGGCACTTTGAAGTTTATTAAGATGGTTCGTAAAGAGAAATTTGATATGGTCTTTTACGGACACAGATCAAGTTTGCTTTCATTTGTTTTGATGTTGTGCGGAGTACGATACAGACTGGGATATGAAGGGACTAAATATCTTACCCATACCTCTGTATTCATAAGCAGCCTGCCCGAATATGAAAGATATCAGAGGATTTTGTTTGATAACGGTTTGACTACCCTCAGATCGCTGCCAAAACTCAAAAAGCCTGATATTGGTGCTTACCGAAAAAAAATGGAATTAAATCCCGGCCAAAAGGTTCTCGGAATATTCCCGAAAGGAGGAAATAACCCCGGTACAGAAATGGATATTAAAAAATTAGAATTCGAAAAGTACATTGAGCTGGCTAAAATGATAAATTCGGAGTTTCCGGAACTGAAAATAATCTTTTTCGAAGGAATCCGTTTAGATGAAAAATTCAAATTACCAGATGAAATTAAAGCAATGAAAGAAACAATAAAAAATGAACTGATTGCATGCTGCGATTATTTTATTTCAGGAGATACGGGATCACTTCACATTGCTGCTGCGATGGAAATACCTACAGTTTCAATATTCGGACCTTCAGATCCGAGAATTCTTGCTCCGGTGAATTCAGATAATTCTGTTAAAAAACATTTTTATGTATGGAAAAAACCTGAATGCAGCCCCTGTTACACACCTGAAACAGCTATTGATAAGACAAACAGAAAATATTGGAAAAATAACACTTTCATTTGCCATACAGGAACCCACAAGTGTATGAAGTCTGTTTTTACAGATGAAATCTTCAATGAATTTGAGAAGCTGATGGAAGCGATTAAACAGGTAAATTGAGGTTTCTGCTTATGTTATGATATTATCGAATTAAGATTAAACCACCAATTCGGTAAACTACAGCTATCTTTTGTAATTCATTTGATGGGTAATATGACGTATATCATTGGCTGGAATCAAACTATTAGTTATGTTTGTATATGATTTTTATCTCTGATTCGGGGTAATGCGCTACATCAAATATGTGGAAAATTAGGGCATATTAAAGAAAAACATAAACAATTATATTAAAAGAGTGTCATATTTGGCACAGAAATTGAATAATTATTATAATTAACATAACTAAATCAATGATCAGTAAGATAATCAATATTTCAATCATAATTCTCTCAACTGTAATATTTACCTCATGTACTAAAGAAGTACCTAAGGAATTATTAAATAACCAAAAACCGCTGCAAAATCAGCAGCAAAACCAACAGAACCAGCAGCAGATGCCGGATGACTCAATACACAGAAATCTTTCAAAAGACCAGTCAAGTGATACAAAAGGAGACACTAAAGCAGATGAAATGATGAAGGTTGCTGACGATGCCGAGGCGCAGTTCATGAAATCGAAATCAGAAAGTGACAAGAAATCTTATATTGAAAAACAATTGGGGGCAGCAAATTACCTGATGTTTGAAGCTAATCTTTCACCAAAGAAAAAATACAAACCTGCTTTGCAGAGATATAATAAAATACTTGAAATAGATCCTAAAAACAGTGAAGCAATGGAGAATAAAAAACAGATAGAGGATATTTATCAATCAATGGGTATGCCAATACCTAATTAAACAATAGTAATAATGGAAAGCTTATATAATTTTCTGGACAAGAACGCTTATTATGGATTACTGGTGATAATCCTTATCGTTTGGGCGGGTATGTTCATGTATGTTTCAAATCTGAGCAGAAAAGTCAAGAAATTGACTCAACAAAATGTATTAAAATAACGAAGCAAACTAAATCATAATAAAATGGGTTCATTTCTAATAGAAGCCGCATTTGCATCAGCAATTCTTTCATCGCTGCTGTATTTTATCTCAAACGGCGGCAATGTTAAATATACAAAATATGCGAGGTTGTTGTTTCATTCGGCGGCAATTCTCACAATATCATCAGCCGCATTTCTTCTTTACCTCATAATTTCACACCAGTTTCAATACACTTACGTGTGGAACTACAGCTCAAGTGATTTGCCGTGGAATCTCCTGATCGCAACATTTTATGCCGGGCAGGAAGGCAGTTTCCATTTGTGGGCATTCCTCATGGCTATGCTTGGAATATTTTTGATGCCCTACCTGGCAAATAAAGATAAAGAAGCAGTTACCGCAGGCCATAAAGATGATAAATATGAACCGCTGGTCATGGGAGTATTTATGCTCATAGAGGCTTTCCTTCTTTTTATACTTATTATCAAATCACCTTATCTTTTTGTATGGGAATCATTTCCGGCTGATGTTCAGATGGGATTTATTCCCCCGGACGGCAGAGGGCTTAATCCCCTGCTTCAGAATTTCTGGATGACCATACATCCGCCGATTTTATTTACCGGATTTACATCACTTTCAATACCGTTCAGCTTTGCAATTGCGGCATTGATAAAAAATAAATACGATGTCTGGATGAAGCTCGCAATGCCATGGACGCTTTTTGGCGGAATGATCCTCGGACTTGGAATAATGCTGGGCGGCTACTGGGCTTATGGAGTACTTGGCTGGGGCGGTTACTGGGCATGGGATCCGGTTGAGAACTCATCATTCATACCATGGCTTTTAATAGTCGGAGCAATACATACGATGGTTGCAGGAGAAAAAGTTAATAAGTATAAGAAAACAAGTCTTTTACTTTGTATACTTGCATACTCATTGGTATTATACTCAACCTTTCTCACCAGAAGCGGTGTCCTTGGAGATGCATCAGTGCATTCTTTTGTTGATCCCGGACAGGAAGTATACCTGTTCCTGATTGTATTCCTCACGATATTTGTAGGTGGTGGAATCGGATTATTAATATTCCGCTTCAAGAGTTTAAGAGCTGAAAAAACCGATATATCTGCCCAGCTTCTTTCAAGAGAATCTGCACTGTTTGTAGGTGCAATGACAATTTGCGCAGCAGCATTGGTGATTGCAGTGGGCACTAGCTGGCCAATACTTTCGAAAGGAACAGTGGAGCCGGATTTTTACAACAGGATGAACATTCCGCTAGCGATACTTATAGCTGCAATCAACGGAATCAGTATTCTTCTGAAATGGAAACACTCAGAGGAAAAAACATTCTTAAAGAGCCTGTACCTGCCAGTTGGATTTACTGTTGCTGTTACCCTTGTACTTGTTATTCTCGGTTTAAGAGATCTCTTAATAGCAGTTCTCGGTGCAGCAGCAATATTTGCATTCTTTATTAATGCAGAAATTGCTTACAGGATCTTCCTGAAGAACAGAACTAAAGCCGGTGCTCATGTTGCACATATAGGCATAATGCTTTTATTCCTGGGGATAATAGGGTCCGGAAGATATTCACAGGAAGAAAATGTTTCACTCCCGCTTAATGAACCAAAACAAGCGCTTGGTTATTTACTTACTTATAAAGGTTCAACCCCGATACCCGGAGATGAAGAAAAATTTCATTTTAATGTTATTGTACAGAAAGATGACAAAACATTTCTACTTCAGCCGATAATGTATTACAGCGAGTATTCTGAGGGTATAATGAAGAACCCGGATATTGCCAATTTAATGACTAAAGACCTTTATCTATCCCCGATGGGGATTGATGAGCCGAGTCCTTACACTCCCGACCAGCTTCATTCATTTAAGAAAGGTGAAGAAAAAGATATTAATGGAATGAAGATTAAGTTCATTGATTTCGACAGGTCAAAATTCAACAAGGATGATATGTCAAGCGGTAAAGAAAATATAATGGGTGCAGAATTTGAGGTTACAATAAACGGAAAGACAGAAAAACTTGTTCCAGAGCAGCATATTTCGGAAAGCGGGTCTAACAGCATTCCAACAAGGCTGGCAGGAAACGATAATTTCACTTTCCTTCTCACAAAATTATCTATTGCTGGCGAATCGACGGTAGATATTGCAATTATTGACGAAACCAAACCAAGTAAACCTGAAGCTCCCGAAACACTTATTTTAACAGCCAGCATCAAACCTTTCATAAATCTGGTATGGGGCGGAACACTTGTAATGGTCTTGGGATTTTATCTGGCGCTTTTGACAAGGTACCGCAAAATGAAATCTGAAACAAAAAAACTCAATGGCATTAATTCCAATGGAAATAGTCATAAACATTCTAATGGGCAAAATGGAAAGAATCACAGGAAAGAACACCAAAAAAATGAAATTATAACAGAAGAGAACCTAATTGATTAAAGTTGCGGATTAGGCATCCCACTTTCCTTTTCAATTAAGAAGAGGGTTTTGAGAGGTGCAGCGTTACAACTAAAGGGCTTGAGCGATCAAGCCCTTTCTGTTTGTTATCATCTTTATCGGTGCAACTCAGTGAAATATAACATGTAGTCATGTTTATACAAGATTTACTTATAAAGATTATTAACTGTATTTACATCAAAACAGGACAGCCCCAAATTGGAACTGCCCTGTTTTTTTATGTCTGGATTGTTTCGATTATTACATTCACCGGGTCCATATTCAAATAGACTAATGGCGAATGCAAACTTTACCTGGCGAAAAAATCAATCTCACCATTCACATGAAGATCTTTGTCTACAAATTGTCCCTGAGAATTAATAACATTACCGTGGCAAACATAACAGGAATTTATCGTCATAAATGAATAATGCGGTGGAGTGAATACACCATTTGTTCTTGGTGTCGGGTTCCCTGTGTTTGGATCACCGTGGCAAGTGCCGCAAACAACGCTTCCCTGGTTCGTCCAAATACCAACTGCATTTACATTACCTTCCTTAAAAGTACCATGGCAGTATGCATTTGAGCAGGTAGCTGTATTCCTGTCCCATGTCGGGTTCGGCCTTATTGGCCCGTTTATAGTATCAAAAGCAAGGGGTCCGAATGTTATCTCTGCAATCCCGTCCGGATCAGTACCTATGTGATTTGGGTCATCAAATCCGTTTATATCACGGTGGCATTCTTCACAGGCAACTGAGGCAGAATAAAGCGGGAACCTGTGAAACATATGCATGCCGACTCCAACCGATGTGGTCGAAGTATCGCCGTTCAATGCCCTTGGCGGGTTTGAATGATCACTGTTACCATGACATGTTCTGCAGTTTTCCGGACCATTGTTGTTAGTATGGCAACCCAAACAGCTTGTACCTGAACTGCCGCCGGAATAATCGCCGCCATGACATGTTTTACACTGTGAAAGATTCCATTTATGCGAGGCAATATATGAACCGTGGAAGTTATTTGAAGTTGGTACAGCCCAGCCGTCGGGGTGCGTATCCAGATCTGGCGCAATAGTAGCGCTGGTATCCAGTTCGCTGCAGCCCTGGTACATCAGTAGTGAACCGATCATCACCAGGAACAGCCCGTAGAGCATTATTATCTTTTTCATTATAAAATGTATTTAGTTGATATTATTTTTTTTCATTCTGTGCTCCGTGACAGTATCCGCAAAATCCGACACCGGTTATACCATTGGGTCTTGCGTTTGCATCCGTATGACAGCTGTAGCAATTTGCGCCTTCAGTATCATGCCATATTCCCTTTTCATCCTTCATAAATCCATTGTCATGGGTTTTGGGATTAGTTCCTCTAATTCCATCGTTATCAAAATGACATTTTAAACAGGTTGGGTCTCTGCCTTCAACATCATGGCATGATTGACACGATTCGATATCCTTCTTTGCCAGTTCAGAGTGCAGGCCGCCACCGGTGTTAACTCCGAAGGTTGTGAAATTCGGGATCTGATGGCTTGTTGGAGCAATACCTGTAACCAACTCACCTCCGTTTTGATGACAGGAAGCGCAGAATGTCTGTGTTTCATGGCATGTTTTGCATTCAAAGCTTTTCTGATTAGCATCAAGCCCGTGAGTGAATCTGTAATTTAAATCATGTGCTGTTGAAAGCTTTTGAAGCGATGTTCTGTCAGTTCTTACAGCGTTTTCCTTAGTGTAATACGGAGCATAGAAATCCTCTTTTGTGTTATTTCCTTTATAACCAATTGGTGAGTGGCATGCCTGACAGAAATTATCACTATGGCACATCATACAGTTATTCTTACTTCCTAAAGCCTCAACAACCCTGTGTTCGTTCAGGAAATTCGGGCTTTGATGGTTATTAGGAGTAAGGTTTGTCAGGTTATTATGGCAGCTTTCACAATTCCCGGATGCCTTTTGTGTATTATGACAGCTGAAACAGCTCTCCATGACCGGAAATGCAGTTACACTTTCCTTTGAAAACTTGACCTTATCAAGTCCATTATGACAATCAAGGCAAGCCTTTTTTTCAGATTCAATATGCTGCTTATGTGAAAAATTAAGCTCTGATTTAGAAGTTTTTAGTTTCTTATAAACTCCGTCATAATGACACAGGTTACAGGTTTTTTCGTCCTTTACATCGTGGCAGCCGGCGCAATTCTCTTTTTTAGGATTAAGGTTATCCTTTGATGAACCAGAGTTCACAGCTCTTGTGTGGCAGTCTTCACACTTGACACCTGCATCTGTCACATGAAGTTTATGATTGAACTTTATTATCTTGCTGTTGTCATACCTTTGGGTTGCAAAAACCTTAGGGCTGAGCTTCTTTAAGCCGGATGAATCTTTAACAAGGTATGCTGTGGAGCTTAAGAAAATAAGCAGACCTGCCAGAAGAAATATATATACTTTTGTTATTTTCATAGTCCTTTATATTTAGAGCTTCTTGAAAAGCCAGTAACTGAAGCCGGCTAATATTCTTGCATCGGTTTTATATATTCGGTTAATTAACATTTGACCCTGCAGATCAACTGAAAACTGCGGCATCGGGCGGTATGAAAATCCAAGCATTCCGCTGAATGCATTTACCTTTTCCATGGTGGCATAGGTATCTCCTAACCTGTAACTTGCATAACTAACGGATGCCGATAAAGACAGTTCATCATTGAACAGTTTCCTTTGGTAATAAGCAGATGCACCGTCTGATTCTCCCGAATAACCCATGTACCTGGTAAAAGAAAATCCGTAATTGGGGTGAGTGAACCCGGCTTGTATTTTAATGGAATTGTTTTTAGTATCAAATGTATCGGTAGTGCTTTTATCATATAATACAACTCCTGCTCTTCCATAAATGTTGATACCATTTTTCAAAGTATAGTCTAACCCTCCGGTAATTTCCTGATTTTTAGTAAAAGAAAATACCCAGAATATGCTGTTATAAGTAATTTGAGGTTCCCTGTAAATATACTCTGCAAATACCCTGAAGTTATTGGGAAGACTAATTCTTACGTTTGCTTCAGCACGGTAGAGTTTTTGCTGAGTAAAATCATAATAAGCTCTCCCAAAGAAATTATGCCTGCTTAAATATGTATAATTCAAGTCAATGCCTGCTAACTGTTGAGCCGGACCGTCAAAAGAAATTGTCCTTTCAACCAGATTAAAAGCGCTATCAACACGAAATGCATTGTAAGGCTCAGGCGTTTGTTTCTTATTTGAATAGCTTAAAGCAGCAGAAAGGTCTTTAACACCGTAATAATAGAACTGTGCCCCAAAATGATAATTGTTGCTTATTTCAGGGTATTTTTTGAAGTCATAAGAATTCGGAGCGAGGGCTCCTCCAAACATTGAAAGCTGGTATTCTTTATATTTGCCGGCCTTGAGCTTCAGGCTTAAGCCGTCCAGTGTCCCTTTACCCGTTCCTGCAAAGATATACTGCCTGCCAAGCTTCACATCTAAAACTTCGAACAGGTTCGTTCCTTTGACAAAAAGGTTATAAAACCTGTATGCAAAACCGCGTCCTGATTTTTCAATGACATCTTCCTCGGTCTGTGCAAGAGTATTAAAACTCCACTTCGCACCTTTAAATTCAAGCAGGTAATTTTGATATCCTCTCAAATGGGTTGTTTTCGCATCAGTGCTTTCTGAAAGACTATCAATTCGCTGCCATCCGTAAAAATAATTGTTAAACCTGAAATTCACTGATTGAGCTTCTGCCATTTGAACTGCAAACAGAACCACAACCAGCAACAGTAGTTTAGGTTTCATAGTATTTTATATTTTAGAGTTCGATCAGTCTATATCTTATTAATCTTTAGGTTTTGAATGCTGAATCTTTGCCCATGCTTCTTCATAATTAAATGATTTGAACGAAGGGCTTTCAGAATTATGGCATGTAGTGCAAAATGCTTCCTTTTCTGTATGAATGATCAGGCCGTTTTGCTTTGCAAGTTCTTTATCTTTCATAATAGAAAGTTTTTTGTATTCTGAACCGGGTCCATGGCATGTTTCACATTGAACACCCTGTGTTTTATCAAATGAGTCATCAAATTCTGAAGGATCAATATCCTTACCAAGAACGTGGCATTTCAGGCACTGTGGTGTTTCTGCTGCTGCAGTTGTGAATCCTTTATCCTTGGCAATTTTATCAGCTTCCGGAGTCTGCAGTGTTTTGTATGCCTGTGAGTGCTTAGAATCCTGCCAAATTTCAAGTTGTTTGCCTTTAGTGTCACCCTTATGGCATGTTCCGGCACATTTATCAACACCTACATATTTAAATGCCGATGCTCGTGAAACAGGATCACTAAAAGAATCTGTAAATGAAGTAAATAGTATAAAGGCAAAGAAAAGTACACCAATTACAGGTAAGAATATTTTCGTTTTCATTTTCATTTGGTTTAAGTTTGTAAAAAATATGTTATAAATTGCTAAAAAAAATTATTATTAGAAACTCAAATAGTACTAGGTTTTTTGTTTTTTCTCAATTTTTTTCAATTTGAAATATAAAGTAATACAAATTATCGTAATAAAAATTGTTGAAACACCCAATCCCAGCCTCCTGAAATAATACTCATTAACAGCTTCCTCTCCATCTATCTTAGCCTTGTTTGTGATTTTGAATCCTTCGTTTATTGTATTCAGATATTTTTCAATATCACCATAATGAGTGCTTGTTCTTGAGGTTATCAGTACTTTCTTGATATCATTGGCTTCAAACTTAGAATCGCTTACATCCATACCCTTTTGTTCAGCTGCATTAATAAAATAATTAGCAAGCTCAACATCTTTTAACAGGCTGTCTATCATATTCTTCATCATTCCGGCTGCAAGGAAGCCTTTATCATTATCTTTATGACATTTGATACAGACTGATTTTTCACCGGTACCAAGCATTTCATCGGTCGGCTTGTTTATTTCATGGTTACTATGGCACGCACTGCATTCATGTGTTCTTGACTTGTCAAAGGCAGGCTTGTGCGGACTTTCCTGAAACATCTGTGAATTTAACACATGGCAAGTTCCGCATACTTTTGATATTGATTCAACTTCAGGGGGAGATGCGCCGTGGTCACCATGGCATTTATTGCATGATGGCGCATTCAAATCTCCCTTTTCAAGCAAAGCTATACCATGAACGCTTTTTCTGAATTTTTCATATTGATCTGTAGGAATTTTATATTCCCTCATATAATTGGCATCACCGTGGCATTTATTACATGTTGAAGGGATGTTTGTTATATATACCCTGGCGTTCGGGTCATTTACCTTTTTGATATCATGGTTGCCGTGACAAGATGCACAGTTTGCAGCTTTGCTGTCTCCGCTGAAAACTTTTTGCCCGTGTACAGATGTCTTATATTTCTCAAGCTGGTCAACTTTTAGTCCCGGATTATACTTCTTCATTAATGACGCATTGTTATGGCAGTTAGCACAGGTGCTTACAATATTTGCTCCGTTTACTTTTGAACCCTGGCTTTTTACGGGAATAATGTTATGAATGCCATGGCAGGTGATACAACTGTTTATGACAAGTCCGGTTCCTGTAGATGACTGTCCATGCACACTTTTGCTTAAGGTCTCAAATTCTTTACTGTGGCACTTTGCACAGATTTTCGAAACCTGTAATCCCTGCGGGATACCGATAAATCCAGCAGATTTACTCATTGACTTATCCTGGTCTTCTTCCTTTGAATCTCCTCCGTGGCAAGCGGCACAAGAAATACCCTTCCGGAAATGAATATCTGACTTAAACATATCTGCTGGAGTCTTTAGCCTGCCTTCTGTTATTGCATGGCAATTAAAACAAGCATCCTTACTTTCTATTTCCTGTGACAATATAACGGCTGGATTCAGAATCAGCATGATCAAAAGAATCAATATCTTATTATATTTTACTGTATTTGTCATTTAATTCCCATTACTTAGCAATAAATCCAACTATAGTAAATACTATAATATAAATTATAACAAATATCCCCGAATAAATGAGCCAATAGCTTTTTTCTCCTGATTTTGTTTTCCTGTCCATTAATGGAACTAAAAACCACAACAATCCCGCAATTGAAAACAACATAACACCAAATACTTCACCATCGATAACAAACAATTTTGCAGGTATTATCTTCAGCGTCTGGAACATGAATAGAAAATACCATTCCGGTTTGATCCCCGCAGGAGCGGGAGCTAATTCATCTGCTTTAGTTCCGAGATCCCATGGGAAAAATACTGCAAGTACAGACAAAACGTTTATAATAATCAGCCATATCAATAAATCCCTCAGAAGAAAATTCGGGAAAAAAGGGATTTTTTTCTTTCTGGATTCGGGCAATTCGTCCCAGTTCTCAGGGGCTGCCATTCCCTGCCTTTGGATCAAAACTAAGTGCAGCGCTAAGATTACGGTAAAGATTCCCGGTAATAATGCGACGTGAAATCCAAAAAACCTTGATAGGGTTGAGCCTGATACTTCTTCACCGCCTCTCAACAGATTCATAATGAAACCGCCTACCAAAGGAATTGTTTTCGGAATATCCGTACCGACCTTTGTAGCAAATAATGAAAGTTCATTCCATGGCAGCAAATAGCCTGTAAAACCAAAACCCATTGCCAATACCAGCAGTAAGAATCCGGAATACCATGTGAGCTCTCTTGGCTTTTTATATGCCTTAGTAAAAAATACACTGAACATATGAATAAATGCTGAAAGAACCATCAAATTTGCAGACCAGGAATGAATAGATCTTATCAACCATCCGAATTTAACTTTTGCAGAAATAAACCGTACACTTTCAAAAGCTAATTCAGAACTTCCTTTGTAATACAACAATAAAAGCATGCCGGTTACAACTTGTATTATAAACAGCAATAACGTTATACCTCCAAAATAATACCATATAGTCCCCCTGTATAAAGGTACTTCCTTTTTCTTCATGAAATTTATCAGATCGTCCAGTTTGAACCGTTCGTCTAACCAGCCATACACTTTTCTATTTACAGAGTTTTTACCCAACAGAAAGTAAATTATTTTAGAATATAAATCTCATCTTTTTGAACATTAATATTAAATGGAGTCAGAGGACTTGGCGGCGGTCCGCTGATGTTTTTACCGTTAAGGTCATACTTACCGTTATGGCATGCACACCAGATCAAATTCTCTTCTTTATTAAACTGTACCGTGCAGTCAAGATGAGTGCAGGTGGCGCTGAAAGCTCTCAACTCGCCTTCTTTTGTCTTAATAAGTATTCCCGGCTTGTTTCCCATCTTGAACATCTTGCTTGAATTGTTCTCTATCTCGCTGGCTTTACCGATACTGATATTGGAAACATCTACATCAGGCGATTTTGGAGGAACCAGGTATGAATACAATGGATACAGAATCGCAACTATCCATCCAAAAAAACCTATGGATAATACGTAATTCAAAAAATCTCTTCTTGAACTTTTTTCTGTGTACCCCGGTATTTCGTTCATATTATTAGGTTATGAATTAATACTTATTTAGGTTTTTCGGAATCTTTAAATCCACAAATGAATTGAAACTGATTAAACCATTCCTTTAAAAATATCGCTCTGCGTGCTTGTTCAGGTTTAAATCAGTAATTTCCTGAGTTCATTTATTCCGGTTTATTATCTTCATTCACTTTCAAAAATTACATTACAATATAGCGTTAATTGAAACTTTATAAAAAGGTAAAATATTAATTACGTAATTACTCATATTCACTAAAGAATATTCTACGCACCTTTTTCTTATGAAAAAACGGGAAAATACTGTCAAAAAGCCTAAGCATCAGGAATGGGACTAAAATTATGATAACCGATACTATTATTCCTTCTTTATCAAAATAACCGGGAAAATATTCTGTGAATCCGCGCATGCTCTTTGAAACCAGCTGGCCGCCAATTACTACGTTCCAGCGCATAAATAATACCTGGAGCAATAACATCCCTGATGAACAAAATATAAGGATGTTCTTAATTCGGTTGTTAAGCTTTAATAATGAAGTAAACGTAAGCATAAGAAACGGTACTATAGAAAACAATCCGATCTGCATTACAACATATGATATCCATAATTTGCCGTTGATAAGCTGTTTCAAGACTGCCCATCTTTCTGTATTTTCGTAGGAAATAGAAAGTATTTCCATAAGTTCCAGAATTACGGCAATTATCATAAAACCCCAAAGCCATTTTGCCATAAGTTCATAACAGCGCTGATCAATTTCCTTTTTTCTCATCCAATGAATCAATTGATACAAAAATATCAGCACGGATAAACCGGATACTATTGCTGAAAATATAAATATAATAAACATTAATGGTGTAGACCACCATAGATTCGCCTTAATAGATCCAAACAGGAAACCAACATATCCGTGAAGTATGCAGGCAACAGGAATACCGAACCCTGCCAGGAAAACAACGATCTTCCTGTCGTATTTTCTTGTATTTTCGTTTTGAACAGTATTACCCAATAACAGCAAATAATAAATTTTCTTCAAAACATTTCCGGAATTTGTATATTTTTCTATAAATTCTTCACGGTAACAGAACCATATCTCAAGGATTACAATTATCATGTAAAATGAATAAACAAAACCAAACCCGCTCATTGCAGAAGAAAAATTAGGTGTGAGCATAATGTTAAATGCGCGCTGCGGACTGCCAAGATGGTTAAGCAAGGGTACAGTTGCAAAACACAAAAAAGCAAAAGATGATACCAGAGCAAATTTTGCGATCGGTTTCAGCTTTTCCATTCCGAAAACATGATAAAATGATGAAACAATAAAAGCACCCGCAACCATTCCTGTGATATAGGGGTATAAAACAATCATAACGGTCCACGTTACATGCATTTCATTCGGGAATACAAAACCGTTAGCCGACTCGATCATACTACCTCCTTATCTAACCCAATGTAAAAGCATTTAGGATTGGTACCTAAATCGGGTTTCAATTGC
The DNA here is from genome assembly GCA_025451455.1 of Ignavibacteria bacterium. Classification (GTDB taxonomy): domain Bacteria; phylum Bacteroidota; class Ignavibacteria; order Tepidaquicellales; family OLB5; genus OLB5. Next base: position 15,264 of record JANWKI010000046.1, on the reverse strand, counting down.
CCGTATCTTCTCTGGTCTAGTATTCTTCTTATCTTGCTTTTCGGGTCTTTTAGATTGCCGAATATTCTTGCGCTTCTTGGACAGGCGTTTACACAAGCAGGTGCTTCTCCTTTTTGTATCCTGTGATAACACAGAGTGCACTTATCAGCAACACCTTTTTCATGGTCAATATATCTGCAGCCGTATGGGCAAGCCTGCACACAGTAGCCGCAGCCAACACATCTTTCTTTATCTATCAGGACAACTTTATCAGGTGTCTCGTATGTTGCTCCAACGGGACAAACCTGAGTGCATGCAGAATCGTAACAGTGATTGCACAATTTAGGGACAAAAAAAGCCTTCACAATATCTTCACTCTGAAAATTATCAGTCTTAAAGCTCTCGATCGCTCCTTTGGGTGAGTCTACCCTTATATTTCCGTTCTTATCAATTTCATAGCGTTCAACCCAGGTTCGGAAATAACTCTCGGGGACATTATTTTCAATCTTGCATGCCCTTACACAGGCGCCGCAACCTATGCATCTGGTTGTATCTACAAGAAATCCCCAGTCAAACTTCAACAATGCTTCGTAATTATCAACATTTGCATCCTGCTCTATCTTAGAAAAGGCAAATAGAGAGCCGCACAATACGCCTGCGGTGCTGTACAATCCTAATTTAATAAACTTACGCCGTTCTATCTTATTCATTTCAAATTGATTTTACTTACCTCCATTTACAACAAAACAAAAACTCTAATGACATTGACCGCAAAAATTCTCTTTGTGGCATTTCATGCAAACTTCTCTGCCTTTTTGCGATACCACCTCTTTGTGAAGTTCATCAAATCCTTTAGGATGGGGCATAACTACTTTATGGCATGAATTGCATGAATTTTGTTTATGACAAAAATCGCAAGATGTCTTATTTTTTTCACCTGCTATAGAGTGCCCCTTTAACCAGCTGTCATTGTGCGTCTGCGGTTTATTCTTTAAATGACATGATGCGCATTCGTTTGTGGTATGGCACCGTTTACACATTTCCGGCTTTTCTTTTGCAAAATCTTTGTGTTCAGGGCGCCAGTTCTTAGGATGAGGGTTTTCTTTTACTTTCAAATCCATTTTATGAATCTGCTCTGAGTGACAGCTTAGACAGATCTTTTCATCACTTTTTTGTAATATGCTTAAATTGCCAATATGCGACGGCCAATCAATTTTGGGAGGGTATTTTTCATCTTTGAACGGCTTCTTTTCGTGGCACAGAAGGCAAAACTTAGCATTTCCATTTTTATATATTCTTCCGGTCGTCTCATTTTCTTTATGATAAAGATGGCAGGTTCTGCAGTCTATATATTTATGATGAGGTTTCTGATTAAAATCATTTACAACTTCTTTATGACAATCTTTACATTCAAATATTGCAGGGTGGTCACTAACTTCTTTAAAGCTTTTTTCCGGGTTCTTTGAGTGACACTCTGTGCACCTGTTAATAATTGGATGAATGCGTGACTGTTTTACATCAGTTAACAAGAATATCGGTTCATGCGGGTTGTGGCATTCAATACATTTTGTCTTGCTATCTGTTATATGCAGAAATTTATAATGTTCTTCCTGGTTTACCTGGGGAAAGTCTGCTGGCCTTGCTTTTAATTTTCTGTGGCAATACAGGCAGCCCTCAAAATCAAATTCCTTAGGCATCACTGCAAGCTGTTTTGCGGAAATGTTGGTACTATCACCGCTTTTATGAAATTCTACATGCAAATTTCCTGCGCCGTGGCAATCAACGCAAGGTACACTATAATGAGCATCTTTCTCATGAAGCTGGTAAATACTTTCATGACATTCTTTGCAGGTATTAATATTCTGGTTCACCATTTTAAGGGAAGCATTTTCATTATTAGCATTCCATCTGTAATGACCATATTTACCAAAACTCTCCGGTGAAAAAAATATACCGGCAATAACCCCGATAAAAATTATAATAATTATTACAGAGAATATTGCAATAATATGTTTTTTATCTTTCAGCATTTGGTTCAAATTGGACATAAAAACTCTACAGATATTAACACAAATATCGTGCCAATAAATTGAATGTAAGTTACTGTTAATTAATAGTTAAAAGTGATGTAAGGCTCTTAATTAATTGAAGTGTGGAGATATTCCTCAAAAAAGCTGACATAATTCAACACACAAATTAATCTGTGTTCAAGTTTGAATTGACTCTGCTTTTTATAAGATTAGTTATCTTCAACATACACTTATAAAACAGAGATAAAGAAAGGAACCCTTGTTGAAAAAAGACAGTGATACAAACAGCTTTAACCCATATCTACTGATCTTGATCTCTGGAGGTAATAAAGTAAATCTAGTCTTTCCGGGGCAGGCCCTATTTTATTTCTCTCAATTTTTTGATATGTTTTGTCAGTACAGAACTTAACAAATCATAATTATGAACATATATGCTGGGCCTTGTTGAAAGTTCGCTTAAAATCTTTTTAGTATCGGAAATTACCGCCTGTTGTTCTTCATCCGGACTAAGATTTTTTACATTCCTTAATTCAGTTTCAGCATCTTTGATCAGTTTCTTGATATCGTTTTTCCATTCAGTTGCCATTTGTTTATATGAATCATCGTGGCATTTAAGACATATCTTTTCATCGGGTAAAAATACTTTATCAGTAGAAATATGGCAGTCAATACAGCCAACTCCGCCTTCTTTCATATAATCCGGCTGATTCATTCCTGCAAAATTGCCATTGTATACATTCGCCTGAAAACTATGACAGCTCTGGCATGCATCATTATTTTTACCTTTTGCATGATGACAGCTGTTACATGTTTCTTTGGTTTGAATAAGTTCTCCGTGCCTCTGAGAATTGGAATGACATTTTGCACATATTATTTTTTCTTTAACAATATGCTGGTTATGTGAAAAATTCATATCGAACTTCTTCACATTAATTTCCTGGATTCCGGAATGGCAGTTATAGCATTCATTAGGAATAAACTCAGAGCTTGAAGAAAATTCCGGCAAATTAACTTTTGAACCAATTATGGTCAGTGTTTTCTTCAACAGTGTATATGCCGCAACTAATAGCTTATCGGCAAACTGAACATTATGGACACTTTTACCAATTTCAACAATCCTGATATTATGCTTTGCCTGATCAAGAATTGTTTCTGCTTCTGACTTATTGGAGCTGCCGGAATTCTTAATCTGCTTCTCTACATTATTATATAAAATATTGATGATACCTACTCTTTTTATAGATGCAGTTTCCCATTGAGTCAATAAATTGTCATAACCGGGCCCATGACACTTTTCACATGATTTTGCACCTGCTTTTTCTGTCTTGATATCTCTCTTATCGGTTTCATGAAACACATGGCAACCTTTGCAATTTATCCCGTTCAGGTACATCGCACTTGGTGATTTTTCAACATCAAATCCTCCTTCACCTGAATACAGGTTAACCTGGTAAGTATGAGCATCCGTATGGCAGCTCTGGCAGTCCGCCGGGGAATTTGGCTCTATTTTTTGAATTTTGTGTTCAATAGGCGAGTGGCATACTGAACATTTCATTGAATGTTTTGAAATATGAGTAGTATGCAGGAATTCTGTATTGTTGTATTTTTCGAGTCTGTCATTTTCAAAGTGGCACTGGAAACATCTTTCTTTACCAACTTCACCGTTGCCTGATACAACCTTGTTATGGCAGCTCTGGCATTCAATCTTGTTTTCAACAACCATTGTGTGATTGTACCTGTAAGAGGCCATCTCATCCTTTGATTTATTCTCCCATTTGTGGCAGTTCGTACACAATGTCAGCTTTCGTGTATTATGTTCAGGATCATCCGACTTTTTAAAATGGCAGCCAAAGCATGTTTGCTCTGTCACTTCGATATGTGTACCCTGAACAATTTGAGAGTGGCAGCTGGTACATTTAAGTGTCTTACCTCTTTTTAGTTCCGAAAGATGGTTTTTATGGCTAAACATTACCCCTTTGAAATTATAAAGTGTATCCTGCAAAGCCTGTTTTTCATGACATCCGGAGCGTGCGCATGTATTATCGGGTATTTCAGCCCATGGTTTGCGCTTCTTATAGGAAAGTGATACGTAATTTACTATCTGGACTAGTCCGTTAAGCTTTCCTCTTACTGTTCCTGATATGCCCGGTTCGAAATGACACTCAACACAATCAATCTTATTGTGGGCAGAAGTCCTCCAGCTCTGGTAAAATGTTTCCATATAATGGCATGTGGGGCAAAAAGCGGGACGTGAAGTGTATTCTGCAGACCCTGCCAAAAGAATTAAAAATAGACCGATATATATACCCGTAAAGAGTAAAAACCTTTTGTATCCTCTTATATTCTTAAACCACTTTTTCGGCTTTAAATCCTTTTTTTTATCTTCGCTCATTATTCTGTTATCTGTCTAATATTCTATTGATCGGTTTTTCACAAAACTTAACTACAAATATACTAATTTTCCTCTTTAGTTATTGCATTAAGTTCTTTCATAGCATTATCTAATAATGAACTCAATACCATATAATTGTGCAAACCATTGCTTCCATCAGCCTTAATTAATGATACAAGGCTTTTTGCTTTCTGTAATTTTGATTTTTCTTCCTCGGTTAAATTCTGATTCTTTGTATTCTTAATTAATATTGATAGCTTACCTGATTTAGTTCTTATCTCATTTACCCAATCAGTTTTCATACTTGTATAAGTTGCATCATGACAGCCTGCACAGAAATCATTCCCAGGTTTTGAAACATTTATTTTATTGGGCATATGACAGTCTGCACAAGCAACACCGCCCGATCTCATCAGGTCAGGATCCAATTTCACACTTAGTATATTGCCTTCGTATGTATTATTCTGAACAGGATGGCACTTTGCACAATTCTTTATATTTTCCTTTTTATGATGACAGCTGCTGCATACATTTTCTTTTATTTGAATCTTATCAAAATCGATAGTTAAATGGCAGGTTTTGCATTCGATATTGTTCTTTGTTGTATGCAGATTATGTGAAAACAATATGGATTTGTACTTCAAATTTTCCGGAATACTTGAGAAATTCTTGTGACAGGATTCACATGTTTCCTTTGTTGCAGTTATCTTTTTATGTTCATCTCTTGAATGACATTTAGTGCACTGTATAAACTTCATATGATTTGAATGCGGAAACTGATCCTCACCAAATTTGGTTATATTTTTTGGCTGTATAACAAAATGACACAAGTTGCAATATTCATTCTCATCGGACATCAGTTTGCTCCGGTTAACCCTAAAATTCTTATTACCCAGATTTTCGTTAATTCCCTCCAGATTAGATGCAACATTAATAAGAAGTTTTAAAGCGTAATCAATGTTGTGTACACCTTTACCATCTTTTACTAGATTAAAATTATCTTCTGCATCTTTAAAAAAAGATAAAACTCCTTCAACATTTCTGCCGCGGGATCTTTCTGAATTTAACAATTGCCTTGTGTATTCCAGTCCCGGTTCTACAGCATTCAGCGACTCATCTATTGACGCAACCCATTTATCAAGCATTTTGTCATAACCATCAGAATGACATTTTATGCAAGATTGTCTTCTTTCATTCATATCACTTTTACCGTCATTGTTAAGATCTACATGACAGCCCTCACACGATACCTGCGCCCCAAACATCCTGCTCGGTATACTTCCTACACCTCTCCCTTCACTGCCAATATACATTTCGCGCTGAGGTGTATGCCTTAACTGATGGCAATTTTCGCAATTAGCTTCAAGAGTATTTATCATTTTCATTTTCCCATGCTCTATCTGGTTATGGCATTCTTCACAATCAACACCTCTTTCATTTATATGAACATTGTGAATTTTTTCAACATTTGAAAACTCTTCAGTTCTTTCTACATGGCATTGGAAACATCTTTTCTTTTCAACTTCTGCATCTCCTTTAGTAACATCCAGATGGCATTGGGAACAATCAACTCCGATCTTCAGATATGACTCGTGGCTAAACTTGAAACCTCCGTGCTCCACAATTTTTTTCGGATATCCATGACATACGTTGCAGCTGGTAGCCGAATGCCCTGTTTTAGCTCCTTTAAAATGACAGGTAAAGCATACATTTTTATTGATAGCAAAATGCTCTTCAAACTCTCCCCTGGCATGACAACTGGTACAACGCAGTTTCTTGCCCCGTTTCAGTTCGCTCAAATGATCTGAATGATTAAATGAAATATTCATTTCAAATGCAGTCTGCTTTTTCAGATCCTGAGCTTCATGGCAATCGAGGCAAACATTGTCGTCTACTTCTGCTCTTGGCCTCGGATTATACGATCCCGCTAAGTACCTTAACAAATAAGGGGCTGTCAGAATTCTTCTGCTCGGATGACATGTTACACATGAAACATCTTTGTGAACCGAATGAGATGACTGTTCATAGTAAGGCTTCATATAATGGCACATCACACACCCGGGATTGTATGCTGATGCAAAATAATATATTCCGTTTAACGTTAACAAACCCAAAAACAAGATTACACTAATTTTGATCAAGGGGTGATTCTTGCTTCTTAGAAATTTCCCAAACGGAGAAAAAACTTTATTTAATAAAGCCATATTCAGTCCCCGTTATCTTCTTTCTTCTTCATCATTTTCTCATATTCAAGTGCGTGCTCATCCTTCATTTCCTTTTCTGTGATTTTCCCGGTAAGCCATACCTTGCTCATTGGAAATTTATGAGGATTGAAATGAACGTTATAAAAGTGCCATCCAATAATTACTAATGTTGCAAGTAATGCTTCATCACTGTGCATTTCTCTTGCAATTGCATGCACATAATTAGTAATAATTTCAGGTCCCCAGGCTAAATTTATTTCACCGAAGATTATCGGTTCAAACTTTCCCTGGAAGAGCCACATTACTAATCCGGTACCGATCATCATGATAAGACCCCAATATACAGCCCAGTAATCAAATTTTTCAATGTAACTGAATCTTCCGTATTTAACTTTCTCTTTACGAAATCCGAGGAAATATCTGATCTGGTTATAAACATCCGAAAAATCCCTGAGATTGGGAAGCAATTCAAAAAAGTCTTTCCTGCCATGACTTGACCAAAAAGTATATAAAAGGTGGTAAATACCAATAATTATCAGACCGAGAGCAAAGAAATGATGGATTGCACGTGCTCCCGGAGCACCACCAAACAATCCTATGGCAAATTGAGAAACTGAATTCTTCGGAAATTTTAAAGGGACCCCTGTTACAATTAACATAATAGTACAGGAAAACAAAATTATATGCTGAATCCGGAAATTAATTCCAAACCGTTCATAAAAGATTTCTTTCTTTTTTCCTGATTCAATTCTTTCATCCTCTTTTTTCTGTTCATCACTTGCAAGAAGCTCCGCTTCTTTCTGCAATTCCCGCTGAATTTCTTCCCGTACCCGAGACTCGTATTCTGCAAGCTTACTCTTGAGTCTTTTCTCAACTTCTCTGTTAAATTTATCGTTAATATCGTTCTGCTTATCCATTTTATTTCGTTAAAGCTTTTTTATGTTTTAATTTCCTGAAAAGATCCAGCATTACATGTATTGCCAGCAGGAAAATTGTAATTAATGTAAGCCATTTGAAAAATCCGCTTATGTAATAAATAGAACCTGAATCTTCATTATGAGGGTTAAGGTGTATTTTACCCATTGTATAGTTTGCATTAGCATCAGGATGACACTTTCCGCAGGTCTTCACAATATTAGCCGGGTTTATTAGAGATGCCGGGTCATCCTGCGGCCTGATATCGTGAACACCATGACAGCTTGCGCAGTTAGCAACTGTTTTTTCTCCAAACTGTACGGCAATTCCGTGATAGCTTGATTCATATGTCTTGATCTTATCAGATTTGATCCCGTATTTTTCAAATATTTTTTCCGATGCATGGCACTCACCGCACGTTCCGTAAATTTTTGTTTCATAAACAGAAGATAGCGGATCATCATGTTTTTTTATTGTATGCTCTCCATGACAATCTGTACAGGAAGGAACATCTGCATTATTTTTTTCAAAAAGCTCGGAGCCGTGAATACTGTTTTTATAAACCGCATATATATCAAGGTGGCACTTTGCACAAATTTGCGTAATTTTCTTTTTAAGTTCTAAAGAGCTTAATGATTTTCTCTTTACAATATCATGTGAACCATGGCATGACTGGCAATTTGGAGCATTCGGATTCCCTTTATTCAATTCCAGCTGATGCACACTCTCCTGAAATTCAAGATACTTCTCTGTTTCAGGTGCTCCAACGGGATTATTTTCATAATGGCACCTGGTACATTGAACTTTATTAACATTCTTTTTATGACCAAATGCCGTTATTTCAACTATATCATTATGACAGTCATAACAGCTGATTTTTGAGTGTGGAGATCTTGCAAGAAGGCTGTCATTTACAAAAAGCTGTTTTACAGAACCATCATCGTTCTTTAATTTAAAATCAGGTTTGCCGTGGCAGATAAGGCATTTTTGATTTTGATTCTGGGAATAGAGTTCCGGTGAGTTTAATTTGGTGAATACAAAAATGCTGATAATAAAAAAAAGTATATTAACCTTAAATATTCCCATCAATTTTCCATTCTCCAGATTTATCCTTATTGATCTCATCGTATTCTTCAGGGTGTTCTTTTTTTAATTCTTCTTCGCTGATTTTTCCTGTAAGCCATACTCTGCTCATTGGAAAAACACCCGGAGATAAGTGTACGTCATAAATATGCCATAAAAACAGTACAAGGAAAATCATCATTCCCTCAAAACTGTGAACCAGATTGGTAATATCCCATAACCACTTTGGGAACAGCATGGCTATCTTCCAGACTTTCAAAAGCAGAATGATCCCGGTCGTTATCATGATGACGCTTCCAAAAATGACTCCCCAATATTGGAATTTCTGAGAGAGATTATACCTTCCATAATATGGTGTGGCTTTTCCCATACCAAAATTATACCGGAAACTAATAAGCATGTTCCTGAAATCTTTTTTAGTATATTTCATATGAGCGATCTCGCTTTGCCCTTTATCCGAAAAAGTTACATAAAAGGCATGAAACACACCAAGCGCCATGAGCACGAAAGCAAAGAAATAATGAAGATTACCCCTGCTTTCCAGTCCGCCTTCAATATCTATCATAAATCTTCCAAACCATGAATCGTAATATGATAATGATAAGCCGGTTAATAAAAGCATTATGAGTGCAACAAATAGAATTATGTGCTGAATTCTTTCTATTAAATTAAAACGAATTAAATATCCATTCTGAAATTTTGTTTTATTCATAAATAATACCTGTAATTATGCTTCATTTATATCGGCTTTTTCATCTTTGATTTCAGGATCAGTTTTTGAGGATTCGAGCATTTCTAATTCCAGAGGATGTTCCTTTTCCATCTCTTCTCTTGTTAAAGTTCCCTTAAACCACGCCTTGTTCATAGGAAAAACATCAGGGTTAAAGAAAATAAAGTAGAAATGCCAAACAAGTATTGCAAGCGAAGCCAGTATTGCTTCATAGTAATGAATAGCAGTAGCAATATCCATTCCCATTGTAGAAACATATTTAAGAAAGAGATTTTCAAACCATAATACCAGACCCGTCCCTCCCATAATAACTGTTCCCCAAACAACAGCCCAATATTCCATTTTTTCCATGTAACTGAATCTTCCCAATTTCGGTTTTTCATCAGACTTACCTACCAGATATAGCATTGAGTTTCTAAAATCTATCAGATCCTGTTTGCGCGGGAAGAAATCTTTAACCAGCTGCTTTCCCCGATCAGTGAACAAAATGTAAAAAAGGTGGTAGAGCGATACTGCAATCATGACCAATGATGCAATTCTATGCACAACTCCCCTGGCTTCAAATGCGTTTTCACCAATTATAAAAGCTATCCATTTTACCCAGAAAGATTCCGGAAATTTCAATCCAAACCCTGTTAAAATAAGTACCATGAAGCTTGAAAGGAGAAGGAAATGCTGTATCCTTTCATTCTTGGTCATTCTAAGAAATAGCTCCTGCTTTATATTATTTTCCGGCTCACTCATATTTTCTTAACATTGTTTCCGGTTTTCTTTTTCTTCATTTTTCTTCTGAAGTCCATTATGTTATGGAATAGCATGAATCCGATAAGACCAATTATCATGATTACGTAAAATCTAGTTATCCAGAATACGCCGGGTGAATCATTTTCGACATCATTCATGTGTATTTTTTTCGTAAATAAAACTTCTGTCGCACCGGGATGGCATTTACCGCAAGTTTGAGGCAAATTCTTCCTGTTGATAGTTGAAAGAGAATCGTTTGATGGACGGACATTGTGATTGCCGTGGCAGCTTTCGCAATTTGCAGCTTCTTTGGAACCGCCCCTGGTTGCAAGACCATGAAAACTTTCCTGGTATGACTCCCCTACTTTGGTCGGTAGATCATTTCTTTCAATTAATTCTACAGAAGTATGGCATGTAGAACAAAGATTGATCAGATCTTTTGACTTCTGGACTTTGTTATCGATATCTTTTGATAGTATTCCGTGATTTCCATGGCAATTATTACAGGTAGGAGCATCTATGTTGCCTTTAGAAACTCCAATTTCATGAATGCTGCCTGAATAGTCCCGCAGCTGATTAACGTGACAATTTGACTGCCCGCATGTTTTTGCAATATTATTTTTGTTGAGCTTGGAATCAGGGTTATCAAGTGTTTCCATTTCATGTGCACCGTGACACTGGTAACATGTTGGAGCGCTAAAGTTTCCGTTTTTCAATGCCTGGTAATGAACACTCTTCTGGTAACCGGTAATCAGCTCTTCTTCACCTTTATAATTCTTGTGCGGTATTTTTCCGTCTTTGTGACAGCTTAAGCATTTTTCTGTTAGATTTACTTTCGAAAAATCATTTGAAAGCTGAGTTGATTGAATGTCATGCTCTCCGTGGCAGTCAGTGCAGGTAGGTGCCTTATCATTCCCTTTTGATAGCTCCATTCCGTGCTTTGATTTCTTAAAGCTGTCAACCACATCTTTATGACACTTTCCGCAGGTTTCTATTAATTTTGCACGGCTGGTTGAAGCTTTTGGGTTATCAAGGTTCTGTACCATATGATTTCCATGACAGTCAACACATCCTGCAGCTTCCAGAAGCCCTTCTTTTTCGACAGAAGCATGGATACTGGTTTTGTAATGCGCAACAAATTTTGCAGAACCCAGGTTTTCTCCGGGAAACTTTTTTTCATCAAGATGGCACTCAAGGCAGGCTCTTGATTCAACCGAGATCTTTCCGCTGATAATTGTGTGAGAGCCGTGGCAGTCTGTACACGTCGGGGCATTCACGTTGCCGGCTTTCATTACAGTTTGATGAATACTGTTCCTGAAATTCTTCTCATGATCTCCGTGGCATTTGCCGCAAAGCCCTGAAACTTCCTGTTTACTTATCTTTTTTACTTTATGGCCGCCGTCATGACATTTCTCACAGTTAACATTGTTCTTAGAGTGTACACTTTCCGAAAAATGCTGTAATGTCTGGTTCTTATGACAGCTTATGCAGGCTTTTACCTGTTCTTTTGCAAATTCCCTGGCCGGCTTAATTTCGTGTTTGGTATGGCAATCGTAACACTTTACTTTTGCATGAACATTTGTTTCGATGTTTCTTGCCTCACTGTGGCAGCTGATGCAATTTACTTCCTGTTTAGATTTTGTATGGGGTATCTCATCAGGATTATAATTCTCATGGCAGTCTTCGCATTCTGCTATTTGGTGAACGGAATTCTTATAATGGGAAGCATCAACAAACAAAGATATTTTCTTCCCGCTTTTTTCCATGGTAAGACCTTTATCTTCATGGCAAGTTAAGCAAATATCCGTGTCTCCTTTTTTTGTTAACCCGGAATAACTTTCAGCAAAAATTAATAATCCGGTAATAAGGAGAACCGGAATAAAAATAATGCCGATATTTTGAAATTTTCCTTTCATTTTCGCAGATTTGATGTGATCTCATCCACAGTCTTTTTGAGTTCGCTTAGTTTAAAAGGTTCTGTCATATACTTAACACCTGCACCTTCTTCAATATCATTTCCCAGTGAAGGCAGGCTAATGATTGGGGTTCCGGTGAGTTTTTCTTTAACTCTTTTTCTAACATCTTCATCTACGTCCTTATCAAGTATAAGGCAATCTATAGAATTATCTAAACTATTCATATAATTCTCATCTATATCCTCTGCAAGAATACATGAAATAGTGTATTTATCCGAATTAAGTGTTTTCTTGATAAGGGAGCATATCTCACATTTTAGACTTATTATATGGATTATATAATTCTTCATTTTACTTTTTGATGATATCAATAACTTAAACTATACAAATTATATGCCACAATATTTGGCATAATTGATATATTTTAGGCAAAAATGCAAAAAGTGTAGATGTTTTCTACAAAATAGTGGTGATTTTAAGGAGAGACGAAAACGGTAGATTATTTAATAAATTTGAAAATAAAGGCTGTAAAAGGCTTAGCAAAAATTAATACTGAACTTGAATTTGCAAAAAGGAAGTACTTTCATTCCAGATCATATTCCTTGATCTTCTTATACAGGGTTTTGCGGTCGATACCAAGCACCTTAGCTGCCTGAAGCTTATTCCAACCGTTTTCTTCAAGTACTTTCTTGATATATATCCTTTCCATATCTTTTAGATCCATATTGCCTGAAGAGCCGAAAGTTCTTTCTTCACCCGGACTTGAAGTTAGAAACTTGAAATTATTTTTCACAAGTATATCATTTTCCGCTGAGATAAGTGCCCTTTCAATGACACTTTCAAGTTCACGGACATTTCCTTTCCAGTTGTGAGCCATCAGCAGCTCAACTACATCTGAATTAAGAATAAAGCCTCTACCCATTTTCTCGGAGAACTTTTTAATAAAATGATTAGCAAGGAGCGGTATATCTTCTGTTCTATCGTTTAAAGGAGGCAATGAGATTGAAACGGTAGCAATCCTGTAATAAAGGTCTTCTCTGAATTTCTTTTCTTCGATGACTTCTTTGATATTCTGGTTTGTTGCAGATAGCAGCCTGATATCAACTTTCCTGACCTTATCGCTTCCAAGCGGTTTTACTTCCCAGGTCTCGATGACCCTTAGGAGCTTTGATTGCAGCATGTAAGGCATTTCGGCAATTTCATCCAGAAGCAATGTACCTCCGTCAGCAAGTTCAAATACTCCCCTTTGTGAATCAATTGCCCCGGTATAAGCGCCTTTGGTATGACCAAAGAGCTCGCTCTCAAGCAGGTTATCGGGAATTGCGCTGCAGTTTATTGCAATGAATGGACCGTTTGAACGGGACGAATTATGGTGTATTGCTCTTGCAACAAGTTCTTTACCGGTTCCGCTTTGGCCTTCGATCAATACATTGGCATTCGATCTGGAAACATTTTTAATCAACTCATATACACTCTTCATTTTCCGGCTGGACCCGATAATATTGCTGAATGAAGACGTTTCTTCGATCTGTGTGCGCAGATTCCTGAGCTGGCTGTTAAGCTTGATAACCTCAACAGCTTTTTCAAATTTAATAATAAATTCATCTAGGTTGAATGGCTTGATAATATAATCAAATGCTCCAAGTTTCATGGATTCTACAGCCGAATCTATTGATCCAAATCCTGTTATCAAAATAAAAATAGTTTCCGGATGTTTTATCTTCAACAAATCATTACCGCTTACATCAGGCATTTGTAAATCTGAGATAATAATATCAAAATCCTCAGATTCAATCCTTTTTTTTGCAATAACACTGTCATTTTCAGTTGATGCCTGAAAGCCCTTTTTTTCAAGTACTTTCTTTAATAGAATGGTAGAATTCAGTTCGTCATCTATTATCAGAATTTTTATCCCGTTTGAAGTCATATTTTGTAAATTTGCATAAATAAGTCCTATTTTCAATACAAATATATAGTTACTAATAGTGCATTTTTATGATATTTGTCATAAAAATTATTGACTCCTGTCATATATTCCCCTAATTTCAACAAAATCTCCCTTAGTGTTGTGTAAAAATTCCCCTGACTACTATTATTGGCAGGAAACTCTCATTAATAAGCAAATATTTTGGCACATAATTTGATATTTATATGGATAGTTAATTTGAATTAAAATGAATAAAACAAACAAATCAGGAGGATACATCATGAAACGGACAATGACTATTGCAGTATTTGTCATTTTCTGCGCAGGAATAATATTTGGTGCGCCAAGAATTAAAATCGTAACATCATATGTAACACCATATACTTGGTCTCAAACACCGGGTTTAACGGCAGACTCAACAGTTTTTAACGGCATAAGAACAGCCCCAAAAGGAACTTATGTTTATTTTAGAGCATGGAACTGGGGGGATACAGGAAGTATTTCCAGTGCTAACTGGACATTTGTATCCAAACCAGCAGGATCTAATGCAGCACTTACAACAGTTACCGGATTAAGCTGGTGGGCAAAATTTAAAATTGATTCAACAGGTACCTACCAAATAAATGTATCAGTTGTAACATCAACAGGTACAAAGGATACAACTGAAACGATTTATGGTGCAACTTTTGTAGGAACAGGCGGGTTTGATAATGTTCCTGCTGCATATCCGAACTGCATGACATGCCACGGCGGAAGTGAACCTTTCCAGTCAATATTTAATAAATGGAAAGTATCAGGACATGCAAACAGATTTAAAACCGCAATTACAGCAACCGGAAGTACATACAGCACAAGCTGTATGAAATGCCACACTGTTGGTTATGATCAGACACTTGTTGCTGAAAACGGCGGCTTTGATGACAGAGCACGTATTCTTGGCTGGAACTGGGCAAATTATAATCCGCCAAAAGCATCAAACTGGGATTCACTTAAGAACAGATTCCCTTCACTTGTTGCATTTGCATCAATAGGATGTGAAAGCTGCCATGGACCGGGAAGCGAACATGTATCTGGCGGCGGCGACACAAATAAAATTCAGAAATCAGTTAATGAAGGTGTTTGCCTTAAATGCCATGATTCACCAAGCAATCACCCGATTGGCAGACAGTGGTCTAATGCAATGCATTCAAAAGTTGTATATTCAAGTTCATTTGTACAGCAAAATAATGGAACAAACAACTTGGGTAACTGCATCAGGTGCCATGATGGTAATGGTTACGTGAACTTTACTAAAGGAATCGGAACTAACACTAACAATTTTAATGTATCAAAACAGCAAATGAT
>JANWKI010000045.1 GCA_025451455.1 Ignavibacteria bacterium | reverse complement strand
TCAGCGGCCCGTCCGGCGGAAACGGCGTTGGCTTCCCCGAAGCGTTGAAACGTAAATCTGCATTTATGACCCATCCTGTTTTTAATGTGAACCATTCAGAAACAGAAATGCTTCGTTACATGAAAAAGCTGGAGAACAAGGATCTTTCCCTGAATCTTTCTATGATCCCCCTTGGTTCGTGTACTATGAAACTGAATGCTACGACAGAAATGATCCCGGTTACATGGCCTGAATTCGGTTCTTTACACCCGTTTATTCCGGTTGATCAGGCAAAAGGGTTCGCTGAAGTATTCAAAGGCCTTGAAAATGCACTATCAAAAATAACCGGCTTCCCTGCAGTATCACTTCAACCAAATTCAGGTGCACAGGGTGAGTATTCAGGACTTATGGTAATTCGCGAATATCACAAATCGCGGAGGGAAAGCCATAGAAACGTTGTCCTCATCCCTGCATCAGCACATGGCACTAATCCGGCAAGCGCTGTTATGGCGGGTATGAAGGTTGTTGTCATAAAAACAATGGAGCATGGAGATATTGATGTTGCAGACCTTAAAGCAAAAGCTGAACAGTATAAAGAAAATCTTTCAGCACTGATGGTTACATATCCTTCAACGCACGGTGTGTTTGAAGAAAGTATTATGGATATATGCAGGATCATTCATGAAAATGGCGGACAGGTTTATATGGATGGCGCAAATCTGAATGCACAGGTCGGATTAACAAGTCCGGGTTTTATTGGTGCTGATGTTTGTCATATTAACCTGCACAAAACATTCTGCATACCGCACGGGGGCGGCGGACCGGGAATGGGCCCGATAGCTGTTGCAAGCCATCTTGCTCCGTTTCTTCCGGGTAATCCCGTTATTAAAACCGGAGGCGATAAAGCAATTACAGCAATTTCTGCAGCGCCATGGGGCAGCTCCAGCATTCTTCTGATCTCCTATGCTTATATGCTGATGATGGGCGGCAGCGGACTAACTTATGCAACGAAGGCGGCTATACTTAATGCAAATTATATAAAAGCCAGAATTGAAAAATATTTCCCTGTACTTTATACTGGTAAGAACAATTGGGCTGCTCATGAGATGATATTTGATACGCGTGATTTCAAAAAAACAACAGGAGTGGAAGTAGAAGATATTGCCAAGCGCCTTATGGATTATGGGCTTCACGCACCTACAGTTTCTTTCCCTGTGCCGGGCACGCTGATGGTTGAACCTACTGAATCCGAATCAAAATATGAACTGGATAGGTTTTGTGATGCAATGATATCAATATTCAATGAAATTAAGGAAATAGAAGAAGGCAAAGCCGATAAGACAGATAATGTGCTTAAGAATGCTCCCCACACGGCGCTTGAAATTTCAGACGATAACTGGAAACATAAATATTCAAGGATGAAAGCCGCTTTCCCAGCCAAACAAGTGATTGAAAACAAGTTCTGGCCTGCTGTTGCAAGGGTTGATAATGCCTACGGCGACAGGAATTTCATGTGTTCCTGCGAGCCGGTCAGTTCATATGAAGAAGAAGTCAGTGCATAGAGTGTATAGAGTGTATAGAGTGTGTTGAGTGTGTTGAGAGAGTTGAGTGAGTTGAGTGAGTTGAGTCAAAGCAATAAATTATCAGGGGTCGGATATTTCCGGCCCTTTTTCATTATGTACACTCATAATCATTACATTTATGATTAGTTAATGGTAATTTAGTATATGAATAACCCGCTTTCTAAAACAGCGAATTATCTTGGACTCAAGCGAAACATCGTGCTCATGCTTTCGCTTACAGTCATTATGTACACCGGCGAAAAGCTGTGGGAGCGCTTTATTCCCAAATACCTTGATGAACTTGGTACTTCAATACTGATAATCGGCGCATTCAGTTTCCTGCAGAATTTTCTGGGTGCTGTGTGGGCGCTGCCCGGGGGGTACCTTGCAGACTTATTGGGCAGCAGGAGATCTTTCCTGATATTCAATATTCTTGCCATTTTCGGATACACAATAGCAATAGTGTTCAGCAGCTGGATAGCTGTTTTTGTCGGAATGATATTTTTCTTCGGGTGGAGCATGGTAGCCCTGCCCGGATCAATGTCTCTTATTACCAGGACGCTTGGCAAAGGCAAAACGGTAATGGGTATTTCCATGCATTCTGTTATAAGGCGTTTTCCAATGATGATTGGTCCTGTTGTTGGCGGGTATTTAATTATGGTGTATGGTTTAATCCCGGGAATTAAGATAGCCTTTGGGATTTCAATCGTGTTCTCTGTCATTGGAATGTTTTTCATTAATAAGCTTACTCAGCAGGATAATACTGAAGTTCCTGAAAAGATACATCCAATAGCGCTTTGGAAGAAATTTGACAAAAGATTGAAGAATCTTCTTGTATCTGATATACTCATCAGGTTTTGCGAACAGATACCCTATGTATTTGTTATAATATGGTGCCTGAATTTCATAAAAGTATCAGCAGGTGATTTCGGTATCCTGACTTCAATTGAAATGATGACAGCTGCGTTAATCTACATACCTGTCGCCGGATTTTCCGACAGGCTTGAAAAGAAACCATTTATTGTAATTACATTCATATTCTTTGCAATATTCCCCGTACTGCTTTATTATAGTAATTCGTTCGGACTTCTTGCATTTGCATTTGTGATACGCGGATTGAAAGAATTCGGCGAACCAACCCGCAAGGCGCTCATCCTTGAGTTATCTGTTCAGGGAGCTCAAGCCAGAAGCTTCGGTCTATATTATTTTGTGCGGGATACCGTTGTTGCTTTTGCAGGATTTTTGGGCGGCGTGCTGTGGAAAGTTAGTCCCGAACTTAACTTGTTTACTGCAACTGCTATGGGTGTAATTGGTACTTTGTATTTTGTGGTTTTTGGTAAGGGAACGGATAAGTCAGTTGAAAAATGATCAATTCAGGAATCATACAAGACATTCCATAAATTTTTCCGTTGGAACAAAATCTGATAATACTTTTCGGGCACCAAGCTCTTTCAGCTTTCCATTATTTTCATAGTCAATTCCAATGAAGTTTATTCCCAGTTCCCTGCATGTTTCAAGTTCATAGGCACATAAAGTCCATCAATATAAAAAATTACCAGTTTCATTAAGCAAAAATACTGAATTTTCATAAGTTTTAATGAAACCTTAACACTCCCTCATAAGTCATAATAAACAGATGTATTAATGAGAGAAAAACAATAAAAATAATAAAAAAACGCCATTTTATCCGAAGAAAACGGATATGGCATGAAAAAGGAGAATTAAAAAATGAATAACTTTTTGGAAAATCTGGTACCCTTGTTTGCGTTGGTTTTTACCTTCGGAATCCCCGGTGTGATCATATTCTACTGGATATACCTGAAGCATAAAGAAAGAACAAAACTTATGGATATGGGCCTAAGCCCACAGGAAGCAAGAGATTACTTCAGGGAACAGGAACGCAAGCCCAAGAATCCATTATCTTCAATGAAATGGGGAATCCTGTTAACAATGATAGGTATGGGATTATTTATAGGGATACTGCTGGACGAAGCCGGTTTCAAAGATTCACTGACAGGTGTAATGGTACTTTTGTTCGGAGGCCTGGGTTTTATCATATACTATTTTGTTGCAAGTTCAAAGCTAAAAAAAGAAGATATAAATAAAATAGCACAACAGAATAACAGTGCAGGTTCTAATTAACTTACCCGGATAACTGCTCAGGAAAAAATTAAAGTGAATAATACAATGAAAACAAAATATATCATATTACTAATAATAGCCGGGTTCCTCACTCTTAGCTTAAATGGATGCAGCTTGCTGAGAAAGAGAGTTGAGAAGACCGAGAAAATTGAATACAAAATTAACGGTAAGAATAAGACTGAGATATATGTTGAAAATACTACAGGAAAGATAAACGTAAGCAGGTCAGCAGATACACTTGGAATGATCACCATTGAAGCTGTAAAGACTGCAGATGTCAAAGTTGATGAACTTGATAAACCGATTGAAGATGTAACCATAAAGTTAGATACAACCGGCGATGGAGTAAAGATCGAAACCGAAGTCAGGAGTTCTCATAGAATTTTCAGGAAAAACCAGGGCGGAAAAGTTGACTATGATATAAGGGTTCCGGCAAACCTGAAAGTGAACGTCCATAACATCAATGGGGCAATTACAATAACCAGAGTTGATAATGACATTAATGCTGAAACTGTTAACGGCTCTATTAATGTTACCGGGTGCCCGGGGATTGTTAATGTAAACGGAGTAAACGGTAAAGTGACGTGCAATATTGATTCTCTGACCGGCGGTATCACAGTTGATGTAATAAACGGAAGTGTAAATATTGGCGGCCTTAGATATGTTAACGCTAATGTTGATGCATCCACTGTAAACGGAAAAGTGAAGTTCAAAGATCTAACATTTTCCAATATTAACTCAGAGAAAAAGAGCCTGACAGGAACACTTGGTAAGGGTGGGAGCATGATCAGGATATCTGCAGTTAATGGAAGCATAAATTTCGATGCAAACAGAATAGTATCAAAAAAAGACGATGATTTTGAGATCAAGATCGATTTTGATGATGACGACCCGATAAAAATAATTGAAAGAGAACCAAATGAACCTAAACATATTGATAGTATGAATATACCGGTGCAGCCCCGGAATGCAGATACACTGAAGAAAAAGTAGCTAATACTAATTTAACTTAAACTCTGAACTTTTTTGTTTATATTTAGTGAAAATAGAAAACCGGTGCCGAAACAGCAAGTAGAATCATGCATGAATGACCTGGAACTGAATATCATCAAGAAAATTCAAAGCGGCAATATTGACGATTTTGAAGAAATAGTCAACAGGTATAAGGATAAAGCAATGACGCTGGCTATGAGGATACTGAAAAACATCGAAGACGCTGAGGATGCACTGCAGGAGGCTTTCATTAAAACATTCAGGGCAATTGTGGATAAACAATTCGAGGAGCGTTCAAAGTTTTCTACTTATTTTTACAGGATAGTTTATAATACGTCAATCGATTTTTACAAGAAACATAAATCAAAAACATTTAACCTGATAAGTATTGATAATAACAGAGCCAATGATGAAGGTGAAATTACAGATATTTCGGCTTTCGAAATGCAAATAGACAGGAACAAATATTTTGCGGGCAAAGTTTACGATACAGACAGAAGAGCATTGGAGGGAGAACTGCAGGAAATGATCGATAAGTACCTGGAGGAAATTCCCGAAAAATATTCAACTATATTGACACTTTTTTATATTAACGATCTTTCCCATGAGGAGATCGCAGAAACTCTGAAACTGCCTTTGGGCACAGTTAAGAACAGAATATTCAGGGCGAAGGATAAACTGAAGGAAGTACTGCTTGAGAAATATTCGGCAGAAGAAATGATGGAATTTATTTAATATTATTGTTCAAAGAAAAATGAGAGAAAAAAATAAATTTATAGAAGACTTCATTGAAAGCAAACTTAGGAAAAGCGAGCTAAAGAGAACAACAGGCGATTTTACAAAACACCTGATGAACAGGATCACTGCCGAGAATAAAGCATTAATGGAAGAAAGGAAAAGCGACAGGATTGTTAAATATGCAATCGGTTCATTCAGTTTTTTTATGCTGGCTTTTACTGTCGTTCTCGGAATTGTCTCAAAGACTGCCAGTGTTACTTCACCTGATTCAGCCGGTGTTGGATTCGATTCGGTTCAAACGTCAAATTCAATGATTGATACTATGGTTTATTATATACAGGAATTTTTTGTCAATATTCTCAGATTTTTCGGAGTAACAATCAGCTCAGGCACTGTAACAATAATGCTGGTAGTAATTCTCCTGGTTGCAGTATTCTTAATTGGAGAGAGGTTCATACTGAAAGGTAAACTGAGATCCAGAGTTCAGCTTAAATAGAAGATTGGAATAACCAGTAACAAAGAAGGCGTTCTTTAAAGAACGCCTTCTTTCGTTTAGAATCTTATTATAAGTTGTAATTATTTAACTTCCCATGTAGTACCTGAAAAAAGAAGTTTCTCAAGATCACCAGCTCCGTTTTTCTTAATAGAGTTACTGATCTGTTCTTCCATTTCATCTTCAAAGCACGGCCTTTCAACCTCATAAAGCACTCCCAAAGGCACCGGGAAATCTTCCATCTCCGAGAATTGAGCAAGTATCATTGCGAGTTCTTTTGATGTCTGGTCATGAACAATAAGGTCATCCACTGTATGCTTGCCGTCTTCAAGGGAAACAACAACAGGGCGGAAACCAACTAGCTTTATTCCCTTATCTTTTTTACTTCCGAAAATCAGGGGTTTTCCGTGTTCCAATAATACAGTATTATCAGGCTTAGTGTCCTTTTCGGTATAAGGCAAAAATGCACCGTCATTGTATATATTGCAGTTCTGGAATATCTCAATGAATGATGTTCCCTTATGATTGTGCGCCTTTGCAACAATATCCTGCATATGTTTCGGATCCCTGTCCATAGTTCTGGCAACAAAAGAACCTCCTGCTCCAAGAGCTAGTGTTAAAGGATTAAAAGGATTATCAACAGTTCCCAGAGGAGAAGACTTTGTTATCTTTCCGTGCTCGGATGTTGGGGAATATTGTCCTTTAGTCAATCCATATATCCTGTTATTGAACAGCATTATTACGGTATTAATATTTCTGCGCAGTATGTGGATAAAATGATTTCCTCCAATGCTTAGCAGATCTCCATCGCCGGTAGCTACCCAAACATCAAGGTCTGTCCTTGCCATTTTTAAACCTGATGCAATTACTGCTGCCCTTCCATGGATTCCATGAAAACCGTAAGTGTTCATATAGTAAGGAAAGCGGCTGGAGCAGCCGATGCCTGCTACAAATACCGTCTTCTCTTTTGGGATCCCGAAAGATGGCATAACTCGCTGAACCTGTGCAAGGATTGAATAATCACCGCAGCCGGGGCACCATCTTACATCCTGATCTGAAGCAAAATCCTTTGCAGTCAGTTTTACCGGTGTTCCGTTTTGAATAGTTTCTGATTCCATAATATTATTTTTTTACCCGCTGCAAATTGCAGCGAATTACTTTCTATTTATTTAAAAGTTCAAGTACTTTTCTTTCTATTTCGCTGGCTTTAAAAGGTAATCCCTGTACTTTATCCAGCCCGATTGCGTCAACAAGAAACTCTGCTCTAATCAGTTTTCTAAGCTGTCCGAGGTTAAGTTCCGGTATAAGCACTTTTTTGAACTTCTTTATGATCTCACCGAGATTTTTAGGAAAAGGATTAAGATATCTAAGGTGAATTCTTGAGACTTTATGCCCTTTAGCTTTTAGTCTTTCCTTCGCAGCTGTAATTGAACCATAAGTGCTTCCCCAGCCTATTATCAGCAGTTCTCCTTCCGGATCTCCGTCTACTTCAAGAAGCGGAATATCATTGGCAATATTCTGAACTTTCTGGTCACGCATTTTTACCATAAATTCATGGTTTTGGGTATCATAACTTACGTTTCCAGTTATGTGCTGTTTTTCCAGTCCGCCAATTCGGTGTTCAAGCCCCGGAGTGCCTGGTTTTACCCATGGTCTTGCCAGATTTTCATCTCTTGAATAAGGGAAGAAACCTTCCTTCTCGGTTGTGAATTTAACTTTAATATCCGGCAAATCCTTAACATGCGGAATGTTCCATGGTTCTGCACCGTTTGCAAGATATCCGTCTGTGAGAAGTACAACCGGAGTCATATATTTCACAGCAATGCGCGCTGCTTCATATACCATATTAAAGCAGTCAGCAGCCGTTGCAGCAGCAAGCACAGGCAGGGGACACTCGCCGTTTCTTCCGCTTACTACCTGCAGCAGGTCAGCCTGTTCTGTTTTAGTAGGAAGACCTGTGCTTGGACCGCCTCTTTGAACATTGCAAATAACCAATGGAAGTTCAAGTATAACTGCCAGTCCAACTGCTTCCTGTTTTAAAGCCATACCGGGACCGCTGGTTGTTGTAAATGCCAGTGAACCGCCAAAAGATGCACCTATTGCCGCGCAAATTGCTGCAATTTCGTCCTCAGCCTGGAATGTCTTTACACCAAAGTTCTTGTATCCTGATAGTTCATGAAGTATATCACTGGCGGGAGTGATTGGATAGGAACCAAGGAATAAAGGCAAGCCGCTCTTAATAGAAGCGGATAGTATTCCAAGAGCTGTTGCGTGGTTACCTGTTACATTCCTGTAAATGCCTTTAGGCAATTTGGCAGGAGCCACTTTATACCTGGTTGTAAATATCTCGGCTGTTTCACCGAAATAATAACCGGCTCGCAAAGCTTTAACATTACCTTCTGCTATTTCAGGCCGGCCGGTGAATTTTGAATGCAGCCAGCTCTCCGTTATTTCAAGAGGTCTGTCATACAGCCAATAGGTCAGCCCAAGAGCATAGAAATTCTTACACCTGTTTGCATCTTTGGCATTTAAGCCAAGCTCTGCAACGGCATTGTTAGTAGCCTTTGTTATTGGAACTTTAAGCAATTTGTAACCTGCAAGTGATCCGTCTTCAAGCGGGTTTGATTCGTAACCTGCAAGCTGCAGGTTCTTTTCACTAAATGCATCTTCGTTTGCTATAATTGTTCCATGACTCTTAAGGTCTTTCAAATTAACCTTAAGGGCAGCCGGATTCATAGCAACAAGTACATCAGGCTCATCACCGGGGGAATAAATGTCCTGGCTTGAGATCTGAATCTGAAATCCGCTGACTCCGAATAAAGTACCTGCAGGGGCTCTAATTTCCGCCGGAAAATCCGGGAAAGTACTGAGGTCGTTTCCAAAAAATGCTGATGTTTCTGTGAATCTGCTTCCGGCGATCTGCATTCCGTCACCGGAATCGCCCGCGAATCTGATTATCGCGCTTTTTAAAACCTCTACGGTTTTTTCCATTTATTTTATAACGCTCCTAAAGAAATGTTTAAACTTCTAAAGAACTGAAGTGCAAGCCAACACAAGAAATGCCTTTACGGGAGCAAAGGAAACTTACGCTTCATCTTTAATAACAGTAACGTTAATATGTGCCAAAACGTTTCCTGCAAGTTTAATATCTACCGTTCTGGAACCTATCTCTTTAATAGGTTCTTCAAGCAGTATATTTCTTTTGTCTATAGTGTAGCCTTTATGTATGAGTGCTTCTGCAATTGTACCGCTGGTAACAGAGCCGAATAATTTGATATCATCGGCCGCTTTTGCCTTTATTTCTAGTTGAACCCCGGAAAGTTCTCCCGCCAGCTTCTGGGATTCGGCAATTTCTTTTTCAAGCTTCTTTGCCTGCTGCTTTTTTATTTCGTCTAATACTTTCATGTTGCTGCCCGTAGCCTTCATAGCAACACCGTTGGGAATGAGGTAGTTCATTGCAAATCCGTCTTTTACGTTTACAACTTCACCTGTTTTACCTAATTTGTCGTGGTCTTGTTTTAATATTATTTTCATTTGTATTGTTTGCGTAAAAAACAGGATGAGCCATTTGCCTGCAGCTGCAGTTCCCTGTTTTTTTGTTTAATAAAAATTTTTAGCTGCCTAATGCTGAATCACCAAGAAGAGCAGTATCTTCAGGCGTTAGATGCTTCTCGAATGAATCATCCTCAAAGATTGTAGGTTCATCATGATGTTCTTCGTGATGCTCCGAATTTCCAGCTGCTCTTTTGTTCAGGAACTGAATTCTTCTTGCTTTTATTTCAACTATCGTTTTACTATCGCCTTTTTCCGTCTTAAAAGTCCTTGACTGAAGCTCGCCCTCAACCAGAACTGCATTCCCTTTTTTCAGTTTATCTCTGCAGCTTTCTGCAAGCTTATTCCATGCAACAATTCCAACATAGCAAACATCTTCCTGCCACTCATCCTTGCTGTCGCGGTATCTTCTGTTGCTTGCCACTGAGAAATTTACGACGGGTGTGC
>JANWKI010000044.1 GCA_025451455.1 Ignavibacteria bacterium | reverse complement strand
GAGAGCAAGCTGCAAAAAGAGTTTACAATTTATCCTGACGGGAACGCCGTTAAGATCAACCTGTTCGGAAGGCTGGACAGAGTTGAGGAGAAAAATGGAATCACACGAATAATTGATTATAAAACAGGCAAGATAGAGAAACTAAGCCATACTTCAAAAGTTTCAATTGAAGAACATATCAAAAAGATATTCGGAGATTCTGCATTCAAGGAAAATTTTCAACAGTTATTCTATGCAAGCCTTTATATGGATGTTAAAGGGGCGGAAAATCTGGTTATTGGACTGTACCCTTTGCGTGAACCATCAGCCGGGATTTACTGGTTTGAAAATGAACCGATTTCGAAAGAGAAGAAAGCGATATTCGAAAACGAATTAACGGAAATGTTAAACAGGATATTTGACTCAAAGACTCCGTTTACTCAAACTAAAGACCCTGAAAAATGCAAATACTGCCCTTATAAGTCAATTTGTTACCGAGATTAGAAGATCCGTTTGTAAACAAATGTAAACCTTCGTATTTACCTTAAACTTCCTTTAAGTATTATTTGTCTTATTTATCAGGAGGCAATTAAAAGACATTTAATAATTAATCATTGAAAAAATGAAAAAAATCAAGCAATTCAGCTTCATGCTTCTGCTTACTGCACTGGTACTTACATCAGGAAATGCTTATTCACAGCAGGATTCAAAGAAATCTCCTGAGGAGCGGGCAGCGAAAATTTCCGAAAAGATGAAAGAGAAACTTTCACTCTCAGATGAACAGCAAAAACAGGTTTATGATATCATGTTAAGCCATGTTAATGAAATGAAAGGATTAAAGAATTCAACTGAAGATAAGACTTCAAAGCATGAGAAGATCAAATCGCTTCGTGAATCAACTCACAGCAAGATCAATTCTATTCTGAGTTCTGAGCAACAGGTAAAGCTCGAAAAATTCAGGCAGGAAAGAAAAGCAAAACATAAAGACCACAAAGGCAAAAAACATAAAAAACTAAATGAATCGAAGCAGTAGTTTAAGTTTAGTTTTATAATAAATGAAAAGGGATTCCATTGGAATCCCTTTTTTAGTTTATGTTTTAAGTTTTTTCTTCTTTGCAGCAGGGAAGAGAACATTGTTCAGGATGAGCCTGTAACCGGGTGAGTTCTTGTAAAAAGAAAGATCAGTTTTGGGGTCACCAACAGCATGCTGATAATCTTCAGGATCATGCCCTCCGTAAAGTGTAAATGTGCCCCTGCCAAGATTGCCGTGAATGTACCTGACCCAGTCAGTACCGTTATTTTTGGCTAGCAAAGTCATGCCGGGTTTTATGAATTCCTCCCGGAAGCCAGATTCCTGCCCCAGAAACCCTTTGATAACTGATGTGTGACACTGCGTAAGCATTGAAGGAACAGGATCAATCTTTGCGGAAAAATCGAATAAAGTGAAATAATCACTGAACTGACCCGACATCAATTCCTGATCCGTAATATCGATATCAGAATATTCATATACATATGGATTCTGGAGTATCCTGAAGTTCTGGAAGACCATGCAGTCATTATAATCAAGCTTGTCATTGGCGTTCGGGTCTGCGGGATCACCATCATACATTACATCGCAAATATCCGTATACTGAGAAGCCAGAGCAATATCAGGGGTAGTTGTACCGGAGCACATTGTGAACATAAACCCGCCTCCGGTTACATAATCCTTCAGCTTCTTAACAACAGCAAGTTTCAATTGTGATACTTTTGAGTAACCAAGTTTGCTTGCCATATCTTCATTTGTCTGCTTCTGCAATATATACCAGGGAGAGGAACCATAGGCAGCAAAGAATTTGCCATACTGACCTGTAAAATCTTCATGGTGCAGGTGGAGCCAGTCATAATCCTTTAATTTTCCCTGCAGAACTTCTTCATCCCAGATCTTATCATATGGGATTTCGACATAATCCAGCGCCAATTGAACGGCATCATCCCAGGGCAGTGTATTAGGCGGAACATAGACTGCAATCTTGGCAACTTTTTCAAGCCTGACAACATCCATGTTGTTCTCTTCATCCTGTACTTCAGCATATACCTGGGCAGCCTGAGTTCCTGAAAGGAGCTCATAGCTGACACCCTTTTGAGTACACTCTCCCATTAGTTCTGATGAATAATCAAACAGGAACGAACCCCCGCGGTAATTCAGCAGCCAATCCAGTTCTTTGCCTCCCAGCAAATGCCTGTATGCAATACCATAAGCGCGAAGGTGATCGGTCTGGGAATTCACGTCCATCGGAATAAGAAGTTTCTGTTGCGCTGAAATACTGCCTGCAAAAACCAGAAAAAACAGTAAGATGATTCTCTTCATAATGAGCAAATTATCACAATTTCTATTAGTTTACAATGCTACTCGGGTACAATTATTTAATACCGTTAAGGGCATATTTGTTTCCGGTTTTCTCAAAATAATTAACCCGACTGAGAGGTTCTGAGCCGGGTTAAAGTAATTAATCAGCTAATGTTTTATTTCCTGGTTACTATTATATTGCCGGCAGAAGTAGTGCATTTGAATGTTTCTCCGCCGTTATTAAACTTTGCCCTGATATAAGAAGCTACTTTATTTTTGTATTCTACCTTTGCGAAGTCACAGGTGATCTTTCCGGCAAGTGTTCCAATATCAGCATCTGCATCAAAATTATCAGGCAAGGATGCGGTAATGTTCCCGCCGAGGGTACTCATATCTATGCCGGAATTCTTACCGGAGTAATCAAGCCTGATGTTACCACCTGCAGTCGAAGCCTCTATTTTACCGTTTTGCCCGACAAGATTTATATCTCCTCCGGCAGTTGATGCATCTACATTTCCGGCAAATCCGTTTATTGATATCTTTCCGCCTGAGGTTGATGCTTTAATATCTCCGTTAGAAGTTTCAATTGAAATATTCCCGCCTGCGGTGTATGCCTCCAGGTTCCCTGATGTATTATCGATAGATATGCTTCCGCCTGATGAGTTTGCTTCGACCTTACCGTTAACACCTTCTATCTTGAAGCTTCCTCCGGAACTGTAGAGCTTAACATTGTAATTTTTCGGGACAATTATTTCGACTCTGATACTGAGATCTTTCATCGACTTGGATTCTTTCTGTTTCCCTTCGACCTTTACTCCGCCTTCTGTTGCATCTGCTGTGAAAATTATTTTTTCTTCGGCTTCATCATTGCCGTATACTTTCACATTAACTTCATTTTGGGACCAGGTTGAAACTGTAATACCTCCTGCAATAAGGCTAGTGATCAATTCTTTTCCGGGTTCAGTTGCAATTGTTTTTTCAAACAAAAGCCTTGCATCATCTGCCAGAATGATCTTCGAACTGAGTGTTAAAGCAGCAATTGCTGTAATTAATATTGTCAAAATATTCATATTTATGCCCTTTTTTAGCTAAATTAAGTAAATATTGTTTAATATTTAGATGAATTAATTGACACTAAGGTTTAATTCAAAAAACTGAGTTTTATATGTATTCCGGAGAACTGAGTGAACTGTTGTGAAAATCCTTAAGGGTTCAAATAAAAAAAATTGCCGCAGATAATAATTATCTGCGGCGCATTTGGGGGGTACTGCTATGAATATAACCTTACGATTATAATAATTTATTAGAATAATGCTTTATAATGCTGTGACATTTCTCCTTTTGTCATGATTCTTTAAAACTTTGATACAAGTATTGCACTGATAATACTTCAATGATTATTTTGGCCGCTTCTTTCTGGTTTCATTATTCCAGATATCAACGAACCTTAATGCTGTCCTGCCCTTATCTGCCGGATCAGTGATCTTTTCCTGCCAGGCTTTATGAGCAGATTCCCAATCGGGTCTTTTGATGCCTGCCTCACGTGCTATTTTGGCACATGCCTCATGATCGTTAATTACATCCTTCATCTTCGCACACAGCTCTGCGTATATTTTCAGTGTTATTCCGTTTATTGCATCCATTTGCTACACAAATTCTCTGTTAATAATCTTTATATATTCTCTAAACCCGGTTCCAACTCTGTTAAAGCTCTCAGACCGGAATATCAGCGATTAAATATGAGTCAGCACAACAATGGCAATGTAAATTACCACACCAAGAACAATAACAAGGCTGACAAGTGTAAATATCATGGAAAATAATGCCTCACCGGTAGCTACATGGATAATTCTTGTCATCAGGCTCTCAGATGCATTTGTTCTTGTTACTTCTCTCATTACTCCTCTAAAAAATGTATTCATATAATTTCAGTTTAAATTATTTCAACTTCGTTAGTAGCAATTATTGTCCCGTCTTTTTTGAGGCAGCTGACCTTATATTTCCCTTTTTCACCGATCTCAACATCATCAAAGTGAATGTAATCCCAGCTGGGCTGAACTGTAAACGGTACTGTATCAAAAGGCTTGCCTGTTGAGACATTTGTGATGTTTACATCAACTTCACTGACACCAATTGATTTTGAGAGCTTCAGCATTACAGTTATCTTGCCCGGTTTGAACTTTGTTCCTTCACCGATCTCTGAGGCGACATATCTTTCGCAGAAATAAAGCCTGTCTCCGGAAAGCTTGTCGGTTAATTCTGTGATCTGTTTGATCCTTCCGCAGCCTGAAAAAATAAACATTACTGCCAATAATAATAAACCTGCTTTTGTTGACTTCATCTTAAGTTTTTTCCTCCTGTATTGTTTTCTTTACTTATTGTTAAGATTATATTACCAAAACCTGTGATGTATTTGCAGGATTATATTTAATGTTTATTTTATCCCCGACTCTTGGTATGGCGATCTTTGAAACTGCTGTTTCAGCATCTACCTGGAATGCCGGACCGTACATAGGAGTAACATTGAGCCTCATTTTTACTACAGGATTGAAGTTAATAAGCGCACCAGTATCTGCAATGCTTAATACTTCGGCTGTTGCGCCCATACCGGTCTGAGAGAGATTGCTGGTATCAGTGTAGTTCTTCGCCATATCAAGGCTAGCATTGATCTTGTTCATGTTGTCCTGTCCAACGAATGCTTTTGTAAACATTCCTGTTAATCCGCTGTTTAAAGTCTTGTCAGCTTTTTCAATAGCTTTTTTAGGGTCATCCTCTTTTTTTCCAAATCCAAACATTTTTCAAAGTCCTTTCTTTTTTTAGTTGTAAATTGTTTTTTAAATGAATGCTACAAAGATAGATTATCATATTCACCTGTACAAAGAAATCATTCCAAAGTTGTTTAACCTGAGGCCGGAATTTGCAGCCCAAATGGTAAGTTTTTGATCATTAAGTAGTTGATTATTATGGTCTTAATCATGGAATTTTTTATTTTCTTGTTTTGCTTTTATTCTGTTTGAAAAAAAAACCACTTTGTTTCTCAAAAAAATACAGATTCATATAAAAAACGCTGAATTCATTGTAAAAATGAATATTTATTAAAAATTTGTTTTGAATTTTGTTCAATTATTATTTTACTACCGTCATCTTTTTTACTTCCCTAAAGACTTCTGTCTGCAATTCGTAAAAATATACTCCGGAAGAAAGTTGTGATGCGTCAAATACTGCTTTGTATGTTCCGGGTTCCATTTCATCATTTACGGGAACTGATACTTCCTTCCCCAGTACATCCATTACGGCAATTTTTACATGCTGCCTGCCCGGTATAGAAAAATAAATATTTGTGACCGGGTTAAACGGATTTGGAGAGTTTTGTCCAAGATAGTAACCGATTGGGATTTCGCTTGAAGTTTGTACAAGCCCAGTCATTACGGGCGTCATGATCCTGCTATTGAATTGAGAGGTCACGCCGTCCGTATACCACCCGCCAATTACTTCAATGCCGCTGCTTTCTGAGTAAATGAGATACTCACCCGGCATAGCCAGAGCAAGAAGGGGAGAAGATAAAAACAAAAGTAAAATGATTTTTTTCATTTTTTTATTTGTCAGTTGAAATTCAGTTAATACCACAAAGATACTTTCTGAAAAGTTTCCGGGCAAAGAATTCTTGAGGTAACTGTTTATAAAAAAAGTTAAAGACCAGGTAAAATACTAACGGGTTTTTTAATAATTGTTCAGTTTCCATTCATTTTAACGTGGAAAGAATAGACCCAAAGTTTCTTCAATTCTTTTTTGGAAAATTTTCCTTAGTTGTTTTATTTGAAGGCAGGAATTTAACTATGAAAAACTTAAGAATAAACAAGAATTTGGCCGAAAAAATAGGTTTTTTATGCAGTAAAAGAAAATTATATTATTATGAAACTATTCTAACAATGTTGATATGATCAGCGCAACACTCCTGAGTATTCTCGGTAAATTTACAGTGAAGGAATATAAAGATTTCGGAGAATTCGTTAAATCTCCATTCTTCAATAAAAGCGAGAACGTAAAGAAACTGTACAATTACCTTAAAAAATTTCACCCTGAGTTTAGTGATAAGAAGCTTGAGAAGAAGTATGTATATAAAAAGATATTCAGTAAAGGCGCATATAATGACGGATACATGAGAACAGTAATCCATAACCTGGGCAAACTTGCTGAAGATTTCCTGATCTATTTAAATTTAACCAAAGATGAGCTCAACAGAGGTATCAGGCTCCTTGAGGAACTCAATGAGCGTAAGCTTGAAAAAGTCTTCCTGAAATATTACTCGGAAATTGAAGAATACCTTGAAGAAACTATTTACCATGGTTCTGATTATTACTTCAAAAGATACCAGCTGCAGAACCAGATGGAAATTTATATGGACTGGAGTAAATTTAAGCACAAAGATTATAAAAACTACACCGATAAGACCATTACATATGTAAATGATGAACTTACAAGTTATTATCTTACAAAAGTACTGAACCATTTCAGGTTCATATTGGATAAAGCAAATTACCAGCAGTTTGAATACAATTATGAGTTCATGGACCATGTCCTTTCGTTCCTGGTGACAAGAGATAATCACTACAGGAATAAACCGAAGATAAAACTGCATCTTTACGAAATCCTGCTTTTGAAGGAAAATAAAGATGAGTATTATAAGATACTTAAAGAAATGCTGATCAATGAGAAAATTACCCTTAACCACAGTGACAGGTACAGCCTTCATAATGTCCTGCAGAGTTATTGCGTCAGGCAGGGTTTTTCAGATAAAAAAAACTTTAGCTCTGAAAGGTTTAAGCTGTATAAGATATGCCTGGAACAGAAATTATACGCAGCAACCGAACATCTTTATTTTGACGACCTTATGTTCGGCAATATTGTAATTTCCGGAATTTCCTCCGGTGAACTTGACTGGACTGAGAAATTCATAAAGGATTACCAGCATGAACTCTCACCTGAAAACAAGGAAATGGTAGTTAATTACTGCCAGGCAAGGATGTGTTTTGAAAAAAGGAATTTCAGGGAATCGCGTCATCACCTGAATCTCATAAGGTCAATAAAACACATTCAATACAAGATGCCGGTAAAAGACCTAACACTGATGTTAAATTATGAATTATCCGATTTCAGCCAGGCATTTTACAATATTGATTCGTACAGGCATTTTTTATCGAACAACAAATCATCTCTTTCAGATATGAGGTTTGAAAGAATCGGCAATTTCCTTAAGAATTATTCAAAAATACTTAAGTTAAAAGAGGGAAAGAGCCGGATAGACATGAAAAAGTTTGAAGATGATATGGTAGAAACGAATAATTTACTGGAAAAAAAGTGGTTACTGAATAAAATTAAGGAGCTCAGGCAGAATTGATAAAGAGCAGTTTAATAGAAACTGTCAGGACACTTACACCCAAAGAGATGAAGGAATTGAGCGAGTTTGTGAACTCTCCTTTCTTTAATAAGAACATTAATGTTATCAAACTCTTTGATATAATTAAGAAATCATACCCAGAGTTTGAAGAAAGCAAAATAGAAAAAACGAAGGTATACAAGAAAATATTCCATTCAAAACCGTATAAAGACAGCACGATGAGACTGCTAATGTATTATCTTTCCGAAGCAGTTGAAAAATATCTTGCTATTTCAGGTTTCACAAATAGCGAGTTCAGGTTCAAGGAAAGCCTTGCTTCCCAATTCTACGAAAGGGGGCTTGTAAAGGATTTTGAGAAAGTATTAGGCACCCAGAAGCAGTATCTTGAAAAAGTGAAATTTAAGGATCATGATTATTTCAGGAATAGTTTCATCTACCTCGAAGATAACCTAAATTTACTTTATCTGAAGTTTGAGGGCAAGTATGAGAAATTCCTTACTAAAGAAAACCTTGAGTCAGTGGCAAATAACCTGACTTATTACTATTTAATAAAAGTATTCAAGTTCTATACTGTTTCATTGAACACTATGTCGCTCTTTAATATTGAAATAGACACGTCACTTTTTGAAAACCTGCTGTCAAATTTTGACGAGGCTTCATTTAAGAGCATGCCTGTAATTGATATTTATTACCGTATAATACTAAGCTTTACCCAGCCGGATGAAGAGAAACATTACTTCAGGATAAAAGAGCTGATCATTAACAATAATGATGCTATAGACCATGCCTCACAAATTGATATTTTCATTAACCTTGAAAATTACTGTCACAGGAAGTACAGGGTAGGCAAGAACAAATTCCTGGATGAAAGCCTGCAGATATATAAGCTTGAGCTTGAGCGAAACCTTCATATGGATAGAGGTTACATGTCGTCACAGTTCTACACAAGCGCTGTTGTTACAGGGTGCCGCCTGGAAGAGTTTGAATGGGTCAGAGAGTTCATTGAAAAATATAAAAAGGATCTTAAGAAAGAATTCCGTGAACCTATGTACTATTACGGGCTGGCATTTCTTGAAAATCATACAAAGAATTACGAAAAAGCTCTTGAACATCTTGCAAAAGTAAAGGCTGAAGAATTATACCTTAAAATGGATATGAGGCTGCTGCAATGCAGAATATATTATTCACTGGTTTGGAATATGCCGCTGCAGTCACTGCTTGATACATTCAAGAAAACAGTGCAGAATAATAAACACATGAAGGAAAACCGTAAAGAACAATTCCTGAAATTTATAAAATATCTGAATCAACTGAATAACCTGCGGTACAAAAATGATAATTCAGGGCTGAAGGAATTGAATGTTGAACTTGGAAAGGAAGAATACTTCCCATATAAACAGTGGCTGTCTGAGGAAATTGAGAAAGTTGTAAGCTGAGATATTTTTGAGAGCAAGGGCTAAATGCAGTTAAGGTGCGAGCCTTTCGATCTTCCAGCTTTTCTTCTGCTTTGAGAACCTGATCCTGTCGTGAAGCCTGTTCGGGCGGCCCTGCCAGAATTCAAATGAACCCGGGATAAGCCTGTAACCACCCCAATCCGGCGGCAGGGGGACATGATTTCTGAATTTTACCATGTATTTAAGAAATTCCTTGACAATGACAGAACGGTCTTCAATCACTGAACTTTGATTCGATGCCCAGGCGCCAAGCCTGCTTTTGTATGGACGTGTATTAAAATATGCTTCGCTTTCTTCTTTGCTGATTTTTTCTATTTTGCCTTCTATCCTTACCTGTCTTTCAAGCTTATCCCAGTATAAAAGAAGGCAGCCAAATGGATTCTGTTCAATATCTTTTCCTTTCCGGCTCTTATAATTCGAAAAAAACACAAAACCACTGTCATCAAATCCTTTCAGAAGAACAACTCTGGCAGATGGAATTCCATTTTTAGAGGCTGTTGCAAGAGTCATTGCATTGGGTTCATAAAACCCTGATTTCATTACTTCCCCGAACCATTTTTCAAATTGTTTGAAAGGGTCTTTGTTTACGCTGTTTGCACTAAGGGAGCTTTTAGTGTACTGCTTTCTGAGGTTTTGTAATTCTTTCTCCGAAATTTTAGTTTCCTTAGAGGACATGTTTATTTCCTGCGGGGTATATAAAAAGCATGACTGCACTTTTCAAAACCGATCTTCGGGTAATATTCCATTGATTCAGATGCCGCAAGCAAAACAATATTGGATTCTTCTCCAACCTGTTTCTGAATTTCATTTACAAGTTCATGACCTATTCCGTGCCTCTGGTATTCTTTATCAACGGCAAGATCACTGAGGTAAGTTGAATATGCAAAATCGCTTACAGCACGTGCTATTCCGACAAGCTTTTCTCCATCCCATGCGCTGATAATAAGCGTGGCATTATCTATCATCTTCTTGAGCCTGTTCAGATCATCAGAAGGTCTCTTAATACCTGAGGAGATAAACAATTCTGCCATCTGGTGTGGTTCGATCTTAGCATTTACTTTATATGATATTACCATTTTGTTAACTTCTGAAATATTAATAAACTTTTTTTTGTTTTGATAAGCCGGATCAGCCCGGATTTACCAATTACTTATACGAAAAAAAGGAATCAAAATTTTAAAGAGCGATGCTTCTATTTTATCTTTCCCTGTCCGGAATTGTTTTCAACATTTAATTGGGTCAAAACATTAATATTATCCCTCTATTACACTAAAATAATATTTTACGGCAATTTGTTCCCTTAATTTACTGATTTTTTAATAACTTCTAAAAGAATTAAAGAAAAAACGGTTCTCAAAATATATAACAAACCAACAATTATCAGTAACTTATCTTTAATTTAAACAGTATAACCCTTTTGTCCGTCAAAGGTGTAAAGATTTTCAGTCT
This sequence comes from Ignavibacteria bacterium, assembly GCA_025451455.1. Lineage (GTDB taxonomy): Bacteria > Bacteroidota > Ignavibacteria > Tepidaquicellales > OLB5 > OLB5. The sequence continues at coordinate 13,720 of JANWKI010000044.1, read as the reverse complement.
TAATGAAATCAAATCCTTCACTTCTGAACTTTTCCATCTGGGCTAAAATGGTGCTGTGTGAAACAGATGAATTAGTGCCTGCTTCAAACCTGCATCTCCAGTGATCAACACAGAATGTTTCTTTCATTCCGTCAGGCCATACCTTTACTCCACGGTTGGTTATTGCAGTAAGTTTCAATCCGTCAACAGCAATATTCTTAAGCATATTTCCAAGCTCCTCAGCAGTACCGCCTGTCCAATGCAGGAAAATATCTACTCCAACCAATTCTTTACGGGCTTTCTTAATATTCGAATAATCATAGTGCGGATACATCTTAACATCAAAATCATGATATATAACTGCTTTCAAAGCTGATGGCATCTCTCCGAGTCTGGCGACTACTGCCTTGCCAAATTCTTTTGTGCCGACTTTTTCTTTACTGAATCCTTCTCTGTAAATATCGTAGGTATGAACTCCGTCTTCCAGAGTTTTAAGCCATGCATTGTGAACCTTTGTTGCTGTAACAGACTGATTAATGTGTGCAAGCATCATGACAGCTCCAAGAAGCAGCCCTGATGGATTTGCCGAATTCTGTCCTGCCCTGCGCGGAGCTGAACCGTGTATAGCTTCAAACATCGCGCATTTATCGCCAATATTGGCAGAACCTGCAAGCCCGACAGAACCGGTCATTTGGGCAGTCACATCAGAGAGAATATCACCATAAAGATTTTCCATTACAACAACATCAAAACTCTCGGGAGATGTGGCAAGCTTTGCTGCACCAATATCAACTATCCAGTTCTCCTTTTCTATTTCGGGATATTCTTCACCAACTCTGTCAAAAACCCTGTGAAAGAGTCCATCGGTGAACTTCATGATATTATCTTTCATGAAACAGGTGACTTTTTTTCTGCCATTGGCTTTAGCATATTCAAATGCATAACGTATGATCTTTTCCGAACCCGGCTCTGATATAAGTTTTAATCCCTGCATAACCTGGTCAGTCTGCCTGTATTCAATTCCGGAATACAAGTCCTCTTCATTTTCCCTCACAATGACTACATCCATTACAGGATGTTTTGTCTGAACATACGGAGAATACGAAACACACGGTCTTACATTAGCATATAATCCCAGCGTTTTTCTGGTAGTTACATTCAGGCTTTTAAATCCTCCGCCCTGCGGTGTAGTTATAGGTGCTTTTAGAAAAACCTTTGTTCTAAGCAATGATTTCCAAGCCCCGGGTTCTATTCCCTCGGCAATACCTTTGTTATATACTTTTTCCCCTATTTCAATGACTTCAATATCAATTTTTGCTCCGGCAGCCTGAATAATATCAAGTGCGGCCTTCATAATTTCGGGCCCGATGCCATCTCCATAAGCAACTGTTATTGGTGTATTTGCAGACATTTAAAATCCTTTCTTAATTTTTAGCCCACCTTATCTTAGCTTTTGACTGCCCAAAGGTGCTGTACAGTATGTATTTAGTATAGATAACAAAATTACGAAAATTAAGGGTTAAATTAAATGTAGAATAATATGACAATTATTCCCCATGCTGCCGGGGGTGATAAATACTGATTAGCATAAGATCAGATTCTTTTTTGAAAAAATCGACAAGGTGAAATCTTGAAAAATTCTACTTGAAATAGCAAACACTTGAGTGTATTTTGCCTAAACTATCAGAAGATATCCTGTAATTTTTTTAAAATCAAAAATCATATGAAATTTCTTAGTTATATACTTTTCCTCACACTTTTTGCCTCAGCTGGTTTTTCGCAGTGGAATTCAAATGCAGGAGTAAATACTCTGGTATGCGATACTATTGGCGAACAATCAGTAACAAAACTTGCGCTTTGCCCTGACGGTACTACATATTATTCATGGTTTGATAGCCGGGGCGGAAGCTATGCCGTTTATCTTCAAAGGCTGGATGCTAATGGTGTAAGAATGTTTCCTGCTGCAGCAGTACTTGTCAGCGGCAATCCGCAGAACTCATCGCTTGTTGACTGGGATATGATTGCCGATAATAATAATAATGCAATTATTACTTTTACCGATATCAGAAACGGAGGCTCTATTAATCCTTTTGGTTATATGGTAAGCCCTGCAGGTACAATGATGTGGGGCGCAAATGGTGTTACACTATCTGACTCTGTTAATGCATTTCAGCCTAACCCCAGAGTTGTACAGACATCTGACGGGAATTATGTTTTTATATGGAGGGTCGGCTCGGGTCCCCAGAAATTTGCAATGCAGAAACTTAATTCAGCGGGTGTTAAGCAGTGGGGTGCCGGACCTATCTATTTTTCAAGCGGCACAGCAGAAAATTATGACTGGCCTGCGCTTACAGCTTCCGATAACGGCAGCGTGATAATTTACTGGGCAGGTTATACGGGCACTTTTCTGGTTGCGGCTAATTATAAGTTATTTACACAGAAGATATCTTCTTCCGGTACCAGAGTATGGAACGGCACACAGGATACTGTTTACAGCCTGGGGAGAGTAGGCGGATTTTATCAGCCGAGAATATTTTCAGACGGAAATAACGGAGCAATTTACTGCTGGCGCGATGACAGGAATACCACAGGTGTTTCAACGGGTTTTTTGCAGAGGAAAACTTCTGCCGGGGCTTTCTTATTTCCTGTAAACGGTTCAGCAGTATCAACTCTTGCAGGCAATAATCATTTCGATCCAGTGGCAGCATATATGCCGGCAACTGGAGAAACAGTTGCATTTTTTGCCGAAACCAACGGCGGACAGACACAGGTGGGTTTCTACGGCCAGAAATTTTCTTCAAACGGAACCCAGATGTGGGGTTCAAGCGGTATTGCATACCTGCCTCTTGGAAGCAACCAGGCGGGTGTTTACAGTGTTTTGGTAAGGGATACCAATGCCATCTGCTATTATAATGAAACGCAAACCCTTGGGAATAACCTGATAAAAGCATTCAGAGTGGGCAAAAGCGGCGGATATATCTGGTCAGGAAACATATTGACAGCAAGCAGTATATTAAGCCCGAAGATAAGGCTAAACGCTGTTATTAACGCGTCGGGAATGTCTATCATAAGCTGGCAGGACAGAAGGTCAGATAATGGGGGAGTATATGCGCAGAATATCAATTTTGACGGTACTTTCGGACCGTTTCTTGGTGTGATAAACATCAATAACGGAACACCGAAAAATTATGAACTTTTGCAAAATTATCCTAATCCGTTCAATCCGGAAACAAGAATAAGATACAGTATTACAAGTGCCGGAAATGTGAAAATAACAGTGTATGATGTTCTTGGCAATGCTGTTTTAACACTATTGAATGAAAAACAAAATGCAGGGACATATGAAGCAGTTTTCGATGCTTCACAATTTTCTTCGGGAGTCTATTTTTATAAAATAGAAGCAGGTACCTTTACAGATACAAAGCGAATGATACTTATTAAGTAAAACCGGAAGAGTATCACAGCTGCCTTCAATATGTTATGTAGTCAGTTGAGGGCAATCCGTTTACATTGCAGAACCTGAGCATGGTAATTATCTGCCCCCGGTGAAAAGTTGAGTGATTCATGCAGTGCTGAATAATATCAGATACCATTATATTATATTCATTTCCTTCGAGGTTCCTGAAACTGCAGAGCGAAATCAAAAATTCTTCAGAACTGCTTTTTACCAGCTGAATGAAGTTATCCGAAACTTCTAACCACATTTCTGCAGCATCTTCATTTGTGCCGGTGTATCCATTGCTTGGCCACTCCTTCAATGATTCACCTTTCAACCGCTTATACCAGAGAGTTTCAGCATCGTAAATATGCAGTAGTGTATCACGAATCGTTCGGAAGCTGCTTTTTTGTTCTATAAGCCAGAGAGCAGGTTCAATTTCTTTCAGCTTTTCTGTAATGCGTTTGTTTGCCCACAGGTTATAGCTTGTGTATTTGATTAAATGTTCTTTAATATCCATTTCAATACTAAATTCTTTATTACTTTTTAGATTTTGTTTTTTTCTTGATGAAGTTTATTCCAAGCTTCAAATTATAGTAATTATCCTTAACTTTTATGAACGAATTGTTATACGATGAATTGATAGCGGGGGAGTAGTTAAATTCCAAAAACGTTATAAAAGGAAAAAGTTTTTCAAATTGCATGCCAGCCCCGAAGTTGAGACTGTAATTGGTTTTCTTTGTATCTTCATGTACAGGGCTCTTCATTTCGTTTATCCAAGGATAAAATTCTTCATTAGAAGCAGATATGTTATATCCCAAATATAAGTCAAGCCTTGGGCCGATTATCAAATAAGGACTTACACTCTTTGCAGAATACCTTATTTTTGCAAGAGCGCCAATCGTTATGTAATAAGTCCGGAAAAACCAATCGTCAATTCCAAGTTCGTTGCCAAATTCATCAGTTCTGATAAATTCAATACTATGTCCTCTTTGTTCATATCCGGGCTCAATGACAAGTGAGAAAGCCTTATTATTAATAATTTCAGCGTAAATTGAGGCATTATATCCAAGGATAGGCTTGGTGTCATAAAAAGTGCTGCCATCTGCTAAATAAATTTTTTGTTCGGAAAGTGTTGCCCCTCCTTTGATCCCAAACCCGGTTAAAAACTGGGAGTAGGAAATAACCGGAAGTGACATGATAATAAATATAACTGCTGCAATCGTGTTTTTCATTATTTTATTTAGTTTAAAAAGAGTTTTGGAGTTTATTTTTCTTCCTCCAGTTTAATATCTGTTATAGAGTTTTCTTTTGCATATTTCATTGCTTCTTCCTCATCTTTAAATGTTCTGACGGGTTCGAACTGTACCATTATCTCTTTGCCGTCATGCATAACCTTCATTAATCTGCTGGCTCCTTTTCTTGATTCATAGTAGATCTGGATCAGCCACAGCTTCGGCCCTTTATTTTCAATTTCTTCCTTTGTCGGCTTCATGCCTTTATATAGCTGGGCTTTACGGATAATGAAATGGCTTATACTAATAACATTCGGAGGATTATCAAGACCTTTTATTTCTTCATTTGAAGAATGTATGAAGAAATTCTGCCGTGTAAGAATTAAATGGCCGGGTTCGACTTCCCATTTATTTCCCTTGCTGATGCCCATTTCTCCTATCAGATATGTAACCCTGTATATGCATTCACCGGACCAAATGACATCATTTTCTCTCAAAATTATTCGTGTTATCAAAGCAGATTTATGGGCAACATCAATCTCTGCACTAAGCTTTCCGTCATCTCCTTTGCTGATTGAAGTAACTTTATAGTCTAATGTATCAAACCAGTTTTTTGAACTTTCTTTCCAGTCCAGAGTATCTTCACATATCGGAAGATATTCAGCGGGGGGAGTATTGGATAAAATTACAGTTCCTTTACCGGTATCTAACCCTGATTTTGTTATTGAATAAACAAAATATTTGCAGCTATCGGCGCCATAGATAATCAATGTATCTCCTCTTTTATATCCTCCGGTGATCGGTTTAGAATTCGGCCTTTCAAGCACTGATATATCAGCCCTTATGATTCCCTCGTTCATCCAGATGCCGTCAACAAAAAGTTCATGACCGCACAGGTTTATCCCTTCAGTTTCCCTGATCTGAATTCGTTCCTCCTGAGAAAAGAGATCAGGATTTGGTATTAAGATAAAAAAGAGACAAAAATATATTAACTTCATATTGCTTTTCTCCATTTTAAACAGGCTCTCTTGCAGCATTAAAGTCGCATTGTTTTTGAATTCCAAGGAGCCTGAAAGAAAGTAAACACGCCAGATATATCGTGCACGCTGAGATCAAAAATGTCATTGCCCCGATCTGTGTATACAGAATCCCCCCAAGTATCAGCCCGATAATGCTTGCAAGGCTGCCAAGACTGCTGGCAAATCCCTGGACAGTGCCCTGGTACGTTCTGCCGGCTGCTTTTGAAAGCAGTGAGAGTACCGATGGCCACATCAAGCCATTGCCAATTGCAAAAAATACAGTTGACAGGTAAATGATGTTATTATTCTCAGAGAGAAGCATCAGGAAATTTATGCCTAAAATAAAATTACCTGCAATTATCAATATACTTTCCGGCAGCTTTTTGGATGCATAGCTTAATACAGGTCCCTGGACAAAGACCATCAGTAAACTTAATACAGAAAAAAATATTCCCATTTCACCCACTGACCAGCCAAGTTTGTTCAATACATGCACAGGAAAAGCTGTATAGAAAAAATTGAAACCTAAAAATATCAGGAAATACAGGACAAACAAAAATGTAACATATGGAATTTTGAACGCTTCCCTTAAGGAGATCTTACTATTACCTTTAATATTGTAACATTCTTTATTTTCAAAACCCAGAACCTTTTTAATATCCTTTGGGTCTTCGTTGTATGGCTTGGGTATTGATTCCGGAAGATAAAATACGATAATGAGTGAGGTTACAAGCGATAACAAAAGCGCTGCCGAAATCGGAAGCAGCTCCCCGTAAGAAGTAGAGCCTAAAATCCCTGCTATTGCCGGCCCCACTATAAAACCCAGCCCTGCCGAAATTGACATTTTGCCGAAATTCCTGTTCCTGTTCTTTACGTCGGTAATATCGGCAAGGTAAGCATTTGCAACCGAAATGTTACCGCCTGTAATTCCGTCAACTGCCCTGGATATAAACAGAAGTACCAGCGGAATGCTTATGATAAATGCACCAAGGAGCGCGGAATCTATTGATGCCAATACCCCGACGGGTATAAAAAGAGCAACTATGAAGATGATCCACCCGATTGTTGTACCTGTCTGGCTGAGAAAGAGTATTTTCTTCCTGCCGTAAATATCAGACCACCTGCCGAGTATTGGCGCACCGAAGAGCTGAAATGCCGGGTAAACTGCACCCATAACTCCGTAAATAATTGCATTGCCCCCAAACCTTATTACAACAAAAACAAGGAACGGCAATACAATGCTGAAACCGAGGGTCCCGATGAAATTTACCAGCAGAATTGGGTACAAAGGGATATTTATTTTCTCGTTTTGCTCCAGATGTTTTTTGTAATTTTCTAATATTAACTATTCAAAAGAAAAATTAATACTACAAATTAAATCTTAAACCCCCTGCCAGGGAGCTGTATGGCGGGAATGAAAGATTTTCCGTAAAAAGGATGTGTATCTTTCCTTTGAGAAATAATGCCATCAGGCTGTTTAGCCTTCCGGTAAAACCTGTTCCGATATTGATGCCGGGCTGTACAGGATCGTTTTCAGAGCCGTCATCTTTGGTCAAAATATAAACTCCTCCTCCAAATTCAATAAAAGAACTCAATGCACTTTTATTGATATAAAATCTTGGTCCGAAGTTTATATCGAGCATACCGGTATTTTCTGCATGGTAGTTCACATTTATTTCGCTGTAAGATGCTTCCAGAAATACCTCATTTTTCTGACCGGTTTGGTAAGAACCTTCAATTAAATATACTCCTTTACCGGAATTGCTGTAACCGTCGGGGTCATAAGGTGAGTTGATCCCTCCTCCAATTGAAAGTGAAAACTTCTTATTTTCGATTTTGCTGTTTCTAACAGGCTCTGATGTGTTAAAATCCAGCCCGAACTGTGCACCCAAATAAGTTAACCCTTCAGAGTAAGGCACTGTTGTGTTGTATTTTACTCTTAACAGAAATGAATTGTTCCCTGAGATATGAATTTTAGCACCAACACCTGCTGCAAAATAAAAGCCTGAACGGGTTTGGGTAGATGTTCCGTTATATCCATAATCCCACTTATAATATTCACGTGTCCGGTTGTTTATCTGCGCGCCGATATTTCCCTCAAGGAATAATATCTTATCTTTGAAAAGAAGAAATCTCGGTCCGATAGAACACTCAAGCAGGGAATAACCGGTTGAGTGCGATACCGGAATGGCTGATGAAGATAAATTCAGCAGAAGTTCTCTTGACGGGCTTTCTGAAAAGCCTAACTCCATCGAAATCTTGTACCCCGTGTTCTTATCGTAATCCATATTAATACCGGCATTATAAGAAATGCTCCAGTCACCATGCGGAGCTGGCTTTGTGAAAGTATTTTTTTCCTGTGAATAAGATGAAAGAGTATTAAGTAAGGCAAGCGCCATGATCAGGATACGGGTTAACATAATTGCTCCTTTTTTGTTTAGTTTGAAACTAAAAAAGAGTATATGTTAACCTGCAATTACCTCCGCTTGTTTAAGAATTTTGATTAAGTAAAAATAATGAGAAAAATCAGAAAAACAAATGAAAAATGTGTATATAACTATGCTTTCTGTTACAGGACTATCGAAAAATTAACTGAAATTAAAGGCAGTTGAGCATATTTAGAAGCTTGTTTCCCGAATACAAGAAACTGGCTAATTTCAATTCCGGCATATAATGTCCTTGTTAGAGCATAGTCTAATCTAAGAAATACTTTTGGGTCGATTGATAATAACGATAAATTAAACCCGCCGCCGGCATATAAATTAAATTTACTTAATTTCCATTGATACATAATAAATAAATTAACATAAAAAGCTGCAGGTGTTGTTTGATAAGGGTCATGATTAATTTCTTTGAAGATAGTTATTCCTGTTTTTAAGTATAAGCTTTGGCCAATTGGAAACAATATATTACTTTCCACAAAATAGAGGTTTATGAATCTGAAACAAGATGCTCCCGCACCGGCAGAAAAGGACTTTTCATTTTTAACCCCTGAAACATGGTTTGAAGTAAAGTTTGAATCTATATCACTATGACTATTATTAATTTTTAATTCAGGATATAACAAAGAATTGCTTAATTTACCATCGGCAATTACGGTAACTTTTTTGTCAGTTGACTGGCAAAGTATGTATGTGTTTAATATTGAAAATGTAATTAATAAGAGATACTTAATTTTCATAATCAAAGTTTAATTGAATATTGGATAGAAATTATAGGGTAAAGTAAATAATCAGGTGGTTTTTGCGACATAAGAAATTGTTGTTTGATCTGTAAACCTATACTTGAGAAATTATTTACAGCAATATCAAATTTTATAAACAAATTCAGGCCTGCACTTCCAAGAGATGAGCTTACCCCAAAACCTGCGAACATTGCATATAATTTATTAAACTCCCATCTTCTTAAAACATACAAATTAGCAAAAAGATCATACTGATATGTCATATCAGGGCTGCTAAATTTAAGATTATCAAAATAAGAAAGTCCTGTCATTATATAAACACTCTGACTCAAATGAAAATAGAAATTTCCTTCATAAACTGAATATGATATTGGTTTGTAAGAAGATATCCCAACGCCAAAGGTGAAGTAATTAGGGTTTTTGTCCTGAATAGGATTAATTATTAATTCGGGGTATAACTTTAAATTGTAAATCTTACTGCTGGTATTGATACTAACTGATTTATCAGTTGATTGGCATAAACTGTATGAGTTTAACAGAGATAATGTAATAAATAAGAGATACTTAATTTTCATATACAAAGATTCAGCATTAACATATCAATATCAATTGAATAAGAACTGCAAATTGATTCTGAAATTATTGTTCATATAACTATATGTTCTTAATATAGTTACCATTTGAATTATGCACTTATGATTAAATCCATTTTTCGGTAAATACAAAAAAAAGACGGCCCGGAAGGCCGTCTCAAAGAAGATCGGTGAATACTTATCGAACAATAAATTACTTTATCAAAGACATCTTCTTAACTTCAGAAAAATTATCTGTTACAAGCTTATAAAAATATATTCCGCTTGGCAGGTCTTTAGCATTGAAAACCTTTTGATATGAACCGGCTTTGAGAGTTCCATTAACAAGTTCTGCAACTTCCTGACCGATTGTATTGTATATCTTCAGGGTAGCAAAACCGTCTTTAGGCATATCAAAAGCAATTACTGTAGCGGGGTTGAAGGGATTCGGGTAGTTCTGATATAATTTGAAATTTTCAGGAACTTCCCCGTTATTGCCATGAATGCCCGTAAGGTTCTGCATTAATAATGCACTGTTGAAGATATTCAGCCTGCCGCCTGAAACAGTAATATTCAGCAGTGCCGGCTTTGGGTCAACACCCTGCATTATTTTTTGCTTTACCTGCAATGAATAAGGCCCGGGGCTTAGTTTATATGCCTGAAGCCAAGCAAGTGGTGCAACAGAGTACATGAAAGCTACTGCTCCCGCAACATGCGGAGTAGCCATTGATGTTCCGGTCAAATTTGAATATCCGCTTGCACCGTAGGTTGAGTAAACACTTGTACCCGGGGCACCAAGATCGATCGTCAACAGTCCATAAGCAGCTCCTGAATTTTTTGCATCAGTATTTGTCGTGTTTGTTACAGATATCATCCAGTCACTCGGGCATGCAGTCGGAATATCACCCTGCACGTCGATATTTATATTCAGGTTTGCCGTAGCAGCAGCACTCAATATTCCTGCATTGCCTAATGAGTCGTAGAAAGCACACCACAGCGGATAATTAGAAGGCTGACCGTAATCAACACCAAATGATGAACTGGTTGCAACTACAAAAGCTCCAAATTGACCATTCGTCTGATCGTACATTCTTCTTTGTTTCAATACATATCCGTAAGCTCTGAGTACTATTGATTCAGTTCCGGATGAACCCTGAACTCCCATGATCTGAACATTCCAGTTTACACCGCTGACTCCGATTGAGTTGTTTCCTCTTGCACCGGCGATTCCGGAGCAGTGAGTTCCATGGTTATCCGTTGTGATCGTGCCGTTGTTATTATAACCATTCCATCCGTTAACGTCATCAATATACCCGTTATTATCGTCATCTATACCGTTTGCGGGAATTTCATGGTAGTTCTTCCAGAATTTGATATCGGGGTGGGTAAGAAAAAACCCTCCATCTACAATTGCTATTACTATTGTATCTCCGGCAGCCGTTAAACCGCTTGTTGTGAGGTCCCATGCTTCCGGTGCATCAATATCAGCATCAGGTGTGCCGCCTGATTGACCGGTATTATTAAGCGCCCATTGTACACCGAAGCTCGGGTCGTTTGGTGTAGTTACACGCTGTGATACGTAATGATTAAACTGAGCCATGGAAACTGAACTGTGATTTTTCACACTGCTCAGAACATTATCAGCATTCATTAATGAATAGTTATATTCAAACAGCCAGATATTCATGTACTGAACAACTGCTTCTTTCGGATGAAGGTTAATAAATCCGAAAGAGTTAGAAAGCACAGATGGATTTACATTAGGTTTGAGCATTACAATAAGCTCTCCATGCACATAATTATTATCCTGAGAAAAAATATTAACGCTGATAAAACCAATTAATAATATGGAAACTATTAGAGCCTTTTTCATGATGTTTTGATGAAATTATTGATAATTACAGTAAATATAAGGAGGATAGTATTTAATTACAACGAAATAGAATTGCAGAAACTACCCCAAAACAGGCAGTTTCTACACGTTAAATTACGGATAAATCTCAAAAACATTTTTTATCGGAATTCAGTTCTCATTTTATGAGTATCATTTTTTTCGAAACTGAAATATCATTAGCGGTTAATTTGTAAATATATATTCCGCTTGGAAAATTTGCTGCATCCCAATTAATGCTGTATGATCCGCTTTGCAGATTCTCATCTGCTAAAACAGCTATTTCTTCTCCTATAGAATTGTATATTTTAATTGAGACAAACGAAGGATCCGGAATTGCAAATGTAATTTTTGTTTCGGGATTGAACGGATTCGGATAATTCTGGTGTAATAAAAAATCATTCGGTATTTCAGTAGATATGGGCTGGATTCCGATGGGCTCATTTGTGAATTTATACATATTAGAGCCGGCGCCATATCCAATTGAATCATTGATGAACCGTATTCTGTTTACATATCTTCCGAAATTATCCTCCTGCCAGTTAAGTCCGCCGTTTGTGGTTTTATAAGTATAATTAATATCTCCCCCGATCCATCCGGTATTATCATTTAAAAAACCAATTCCCTGAGTAGAAAAATTTTGCGCACTTATGGGAGAACTCCTCCTGCTCCAGTTTATACCGCCATTAGTGGTCTTGATAAAATCTACAGTATTGTTGTTTACCCTGTTAATTGAACAATAGCCCGTATTTCTTGAGGGAAAACTGACCTTCCAAAGCCACTCGCTTATATGCGCATCAGAATAACGCTGTACCCAATTTTCTCCGCCATCGGATGTAAAGAGGATAATATTTTTAGTATTCAAAATGACGGGAGTATCAACACCGCCGATTACAAACCCGGAATCAGGGCTGAAAAATTTGCAATCTATCAGCATCGATGCGTATGAACTCATGTCTTTAGTGACCCAGGTCAATCCGCCATTAGTCGTTTTAATAAAATATGGAGGTGTAATGCTAGTCGGTGAATTTACTCTGCCGCAGGCGAAGATATGATTGCTGTTTAGAACGGAGATCCCGCAAAGACCGCCAGGCCTGCCCCCGGCAGCAAAAGTTACAGAATCCCATGTAATACCTCCATTGGTTGTCCGGAACATAACCGGTGACCCTGTAAGTGCTCCCATCCTGCCCAAAGTTCCTATCCAGCCATGGAGTGAATCAGTAAAACCAACGCACCTCAATCCGATATTGCTGACGTTCATTTGCATTACCCAGTTGTTTCCACCATCTGTAGTTTTGTAAACTCTTCCGTTATTTGTTCCGGAAAATGAAGTATTATACAAAGCCCATCCGGTTTTTTCATTAATGAAGGAAAGATCATCGTAACGCCAGGGTGTATAAAGCGCGTTTGGCAAGATATGCCAGCCGGGCTCTTGGGAAAATGTTGAAAGTAGAGGCAGAAGAAATGTGAAAATCTGTATTGAGAGCTTTTTCATGTTCTTTTCTCTTTATTCTAATATAAGAATATTTGTAAGGAAAAAAGACAGAAAATTCAGAAATGATTAATTCAATTTGTCATAAAGTTTTTTAATGTCATCAGCAAAGTTATTCCATGAATGCTTTGTTTTGTAATCTGTTATGAAAGGAATGAACTTATTCTTAAAACCTTCATCAAAATATTTTCTTATTGCAGATGATAACCCTGCAGGTGAGAGCTTGACTACAATCAACCCTGTTTTGTTATCTTCAACCATTTCAGCCAGTCCGCCTGTATTTGTTACTATGACAGGCAGATCAAAATGATAAGCTATACCAACTATACCGCTCTGTGTTGCCGACCTGTACGGCAATACACAAACATCGCTCGCTGAGAAAAATACCGGGATTTCCGTTTCTGGTAAATAACGGACTTCAAGCTTTACCTTATTTCTCACGTTCAATCTATCTATCAGGTCGTCATATTTTTTGAAATTGCCGTACACTTCTCCTGCTATAAGCAGCAAAAAATCATCATTCAGGTCTTTCATTGATTGAATTAACAAGTCAAGCCCTTTATAATCACGAATGAAACCAAAAAATAAAATTACTTTCTTATCCAAAGGGATATTGAGTTTCTTTCTGGCTACAGTTAGATCCGTTTTACTGCCATAATGATCATAAAGAGGGTGCGGGTGAATGATATACTTCGCATCCGGAATCAACTCAAGCAGATCTTTTTCAGAGGATTTATTCAGAATTACAAAGCCGTCGCAGTTATTGAAAAAATATTTCGTCAGGCTCTTTGTGCCAAGCTGTTTTTCGTGTGCAATTACATTATGAAGAATCCCTATTACTTTGACTCCATTTTTTCTAAGTATCTTGGTGATCTTACCGAAAGCAGGAGCGAAAAACGGCATCCAGTAGCT